>JBKHBA010000250.1:0-4121 GCA_046542595.1 Bacteroidales bacterium
CAGCTAAAGGCGTCCCAAAAGCATAAGGAAGGAGAGGAACCATTTTCCTGTTACAGGGAAATGGGCATAATTCATTATTGGACCAACCTTTCCCAGTCCGGGACCTATATTACCCAGTGTTGCAGCCACCGAGCTGAAAGATGTAGTAAGGTCATAGCCCATGGCTGCTATTATCATGGCACTTACTCCTGTTATCAGGAAATAAAATACGATGAAAGCCAGTACATTATACAGTATATTCTGTGGTACAGCCCTGTGATTGAGCCGTACGGGTATTATGGCATTGGGGTTTATCAGGCGCCTCAGTTCCTGCCTGCTGTTTTTTACCAGCAGCAGCAGCCTGACCATTTTTATGCCTCCTCCTGTTGATCCGGCCGAGCCACCTGTGAACATCAGGATAAACATTACCAGTACCAGGAAGGGTCCCCATAAAGCATAATCCGATGTTACATATCCTGTTGTTGTAACGATAGATACAACCTGGAAAGCTGCATGCCTGAATGATGGCTCGAGCTCATAACCGAGGCTGAAATGCAGAACCGCACCTACTCCAAGTATGAACAGCAGGAGAAAGCCCGTGTAAAAAACAAACTCTTCATTTTCAATTATCTTCCTGAAGCGGCCATGCAGTCCGAAGTATGCCAGTGCGAAATTGGTGCCTGCCAACACCATGAATATAATAATGACATAATGGATAAAAGGGTTTCCGAAAGCGGCTATACTGGCTGTCTTTGTTGAGTAGCCTCCTGTGGCCATTGTGGTGAAGGAATGGCATATGGCATCAAAGGCGCTCATTCCTCCTATTTTCAGCAGTATAGCTTCTGCTATCGTAAATACCAGGTATATAGACCAGAGGCGCTTGGCAGTAGCCTTTATCCTGGGATGTAGCTTGTCAGTTGTGGGTCCGGGTACCTCAGCCGAGAAAAGCTGCATGCCTCCTATTTTTAATATAGGCAGTATGGCCAGCGACAGCACTATGATGCCCATACCCCCCAGCCACTGTGTCATGCTTCTCCAGTAGAGGAGTCCGTGCGGCAGTGATTCAACATCATTCAGTATGGAAGCCCCGGTGGTGGTAAATCCGGATATTGTCTCAAAAAAGGCATCTGTATATGATGGTATGGCGCCTCCGATGGTGAAAGGCAGGCTGCCAAAAAGGGAGAATACAAGCCATGTCAGGGTAACAATAATAAAACCCTCCCTCTTTCCTATTGTGTTGTCATGTATCCTGAACAGCACTGACATCAGGGCACCTGCCCCAAGTGTTATGCCTGCTGATATGATAAGGGGTAACAGCTCGCCTTCATCGTAGATAAGTGATACAGGTATTATGGTCAGCATGCAGATACCCTCAAGTATCAGCAGAACGCCAAGTACCCTGCCTATAATTTTTCCGTTCAGCATAAATAATTATTACAGGAAAAACCCGGACATCTTCTCAAAGGCGTGAGGCAGAGTAAAAACCACAACCTTATCGTTTGGTTTGATCTCGGTGTCACCCGTTGCAATAAACGGTTTGCCGTCTCTGGTGCCTCCTCCCACTATGGCTCCTTTTGGAAAGTTTATATCCCGTATTTTTCCTTTTACTATTTTTGATCCTGCAGGCACCCTGTATTCGAGTACTTCTGCATCTGTGCCGGTCATACATTTCACCTGCGTTACGTTTGGGTTTGTAGTATGCCTGAAGATACGACTGGCAGCCGATAATTTCTTGTTTATGATGGTGTCAATACCACTGTTCTCCGCAAGGTGTATATACTCAACATTTTCCACTTCGGCTATAGTCTTTTTTACCCCCTGCTGATTGGCCAGCAGGCAGGCCAGTATATTGGTTTCAGAATTACCTGTGACGGCAACAAAGACATCTTTTCTTGCTATCCCTTCCTGTATAAGGAGGCTGGCATCCCTTCCGTCTCCGTGTATAACCAGTGTGTTCTCCAGTTCATCTGCCAGCATTTCACATTTGGCAGCATCATAATCGATAAGCTTAATGGAGGATTCTTTCTGCAGTGACTGTGCCACTTTTCTGCCTATCCTGCTTCCGCCCAGTATCATTATCCTTTTGGCTGCGAAATTTTCCTTACCCGAAAATTTCATCATGTCTTTTATCCCCTCGCGAGTTGATACCACGAAGACAAGGTCGCCTTCCCTGAATTTCTCCTCACCTCTTGGTATGATGGTTTCTTCATCCCTCTTAATAGCCACAGCACGGTAGTTAATGTCTTGTAGTTCAAGGGCTACATCTTTGAGTGTCCTGTTCACCACAGGGGCATTCCTGTCCAGTTTCTGCACGTAGAGAGACAGCATGCCGCCGGAGAATTCCATAAATTCCGTTGTGCCTGTCTCGTGCAGCAGTCCCAGCACCTCCTTTGCTGCTATCAGTTCAGGGTAGATAAGGGAATCGATACCCAGCGACCTGAAAAATTCCCTGGTGCCGTGTTCAAGGTATTCGCGGTTGTCAATGCGGGCAATGGTTTTTACTGCCCCCAGGCGTTTGGCAAGTATGGACGATGTTATATTGGTGTCTTCAGAGTGGGTAACGGCAATAAAGAGATCCGTCTTTTTACCGAGTGCTTCTTTCAGCAGCTTAACGGAAGTGGCCGAACCCTGGAATGTCATAACGTCAAGGGATGAATCAACAGGCTTCAGCCTGTCTTCCTCGGGGTCAATGATCAGAATGTCGTGATGCTCATTGCTTAACATCTTTGCCAGATGTGTCCCGACTTCTCCTGCACCTGCTATTACTATCCTCATCTTAGCTTTATAAAAAAATTAAACATGGCAAATTTATAAAAAGGCCATTAATAAGTAATATAAATGAACAAATCTTTTAGCGGCCTGGCTGTTTCAAGCCATGATGAAGTATAATATTGTGAGGCTCAGCAGTAAATGAGGGTTCCTTCTTTCCTTTTCAAGCAAAAACCTGCTTGCTGCAAAAAGAACAAGGAAGAGCAGGACGGCTGCCTGCACAGATATGTCATTTACCTTAATGACAGCAGCAGGCAGGGCTGCCATTGCAGATGCAGCGTCGGATAGTGTATCCACGGAGTAAACCAGTATGCCTGCTGTCAGTGAGGATATAAGAGGTATGGATGACAGAAATATCAGGGCCAGTCCCGCAGAAAGTATCAGGGTGGCCAGGGGTATGGCAAAAAGGCTGGACAGTACTGAGAAAAGAGGTATCTCTCCAAAGAAGAGAGCTACGAAGGATATGGTGCCGGCCTGTGCCAGGAGAGATACGGCAATCATATTCCACAGCCATGACATAATATGACCGCGAAACCTGATCTTTCCCGACAGGTCCCTGTAATTGCAGACGATAAAGATAACTGCAGAATAGGAGAGGATGAATGAGGCCTCAAAGATTATGGATGGTTTTGCCAGCATGATGATAAAGGCAGAGGCCATTACCGAGTTAAGGGCTATGGCCGGACGGTTAATATAGTATCCTGTATTAAGAAAAGAGAACATAACAGCTGCTCTTGTTACTGAAGGGCTCAGCCCGGTTATGACAGCGTATGACCATATCACCAACAGGGATATACCCAGTTTTAATGCCCCGGACCTCAGACCTGTTATTCTCAGCAGTGAGATGGTGATAAGGCTTATTATGCCGACATGTAACCCGGATACAGCCAGTATATGTATTATCCCGCTTTTCCTGAAGACATCCTTTACCTCTTTGTCGAGCAGATCCCTGTTGCCCAGGGTAATGGCAGATATAATGGCGAGACTTTTTTTATCGTCCAGGGAATGGCCGAGCCTGTTAAACAGCGATTCCCTGAAAATGTTACCCAGCTGCCTTATCCGCGGCTTATAACCCTCATATACAATGGTATCATAGCAGAAGCACAGGTATTTGTATCCCCTGCGATTCATGTATGCCCTGTAGTCAAAATTATCAAGGCTGTCGAAATCTATTATCTCCCTGGGTGATGATCTGAACCTTAATATGCTTCCGGGCCTTATAGTATCACTGATATGTTGACTGTCTGAATAGACCAGCAGCCTGTTGTTCCTGTTATACCTTTTTCCGTCTACACTGATAATATTGCCTTGCAGGGATACCGTTCGTGTTTTTTGTTCAGAGATTCTGTTGTGGACATTGTACATATGTTAAA
>JBKHBA010000251.1:0-4095 GCA_046542595.1 Bacteroidales bacterium
CCGAACCACTCACCTCATGGCCATTTCTGTGCAATGCTATGGCCAGGTTATGCATTACTGATCCGCCAATGGCTATAAAATGGATCTTCATAAGTAATATTTTTACAAAAATAAGGGATAAAACGGTTAATTGGTTCAAGGATTCAACAATTATCTTTTTAAGTCTGTTAAACCACTGTATATTTGTCAAAAAAAAATTCCAGTATGAAGTTGTCACCGGTACATATTTCAAATTTTAAAGTTGATGGCGGGGCTATGTTCGGGGTAGTGCCCAAGGCTTTATGGAATAAAAAATACCCGGCCGATGAAAATAACCTTATTAACCTTGCTTTACGTTCCCTGGTGGTTGATAACGGGGAGAATGTCATTCTGATAGATAACGGCTGGGGTGATAAGCAGGGTAGCAGGTTTTTCAGGCATGTCCATCTGAACGGAGGGGACGGTCTTGAGGGCGGTCTGAAAAAGGCAGGCTATTCCCTCGCTGACATTACCGATGTAGTGCTTACACATTTGCATGCTGACCACTGTGGAGGGGGTGTGAAAAAATCAGAGAACGGCAAAGGCTATGAGATGGTTTTTCCCAACGCTAAATACTGGGTCAGCAGGCAGCAGTGGGACTGGGCCATTAAGCCTAATATCAGGGAGGCTGACAGTTTCCTCGAGGAAAACCTTCTGCCTATGATGGGCCATGGTAAATTATTTATGGTTGAAAAGCCAGGTAAATTATTTGAAGGTTTTTCAGTGAGGATAGTTAACGGGCATACCACAGGCCAGTTAGTACCGGTAATTGATTATAAAGGGACGAAGATTGTCTATACAGCCGATCTTATACCTACTGTGGCCCACCTTCCACTTATATGGAATATGAGTTACGACCTTGATCAGCTGACCACGATTGAAGAGAAGAAACAGATACTGGGCGAAGCACTCAGCAACAAGTATATATTATTTTTTGAACATGATATTTTCAACGAGTGCTGCACCCTTAAAGATACCCCAAAGGGTATCAGGGAAGACAGGCTTTTAAAGTTCAGTGACATATAGTGATATTAAATATCTCATGGCGGTCAAGATTTTTCCAGTATAGAATAGCTTTCTGACGTACCAGTTCCCAGTAAATATTACTGTCCAGCCCGTAGATATAGTTAATTTCCTGAAGTTCATTCTTTATCTCAGAGGCAATATCCTCATCCAGGCTTAATCTTATAGTCCTGTTCATATAGGTAAATGCAGCTGTCGGAGATACAAGCGTATCTGTTACCTCTATCAATCCATGGCCCGTGGTGGCACCCGTGCTTACCTGCAGCCCGTCATTCATGCAGCTTACCGGGGGAACGGAGCCTGCTGCCGATTGGATATAAAGCTCATCCACCCCTGTATGAAAGTATTCCCTTGCCCTTATCCCCATCTTAACGCCAATTATGGCGTATATCCCCAGATGACGGTGTAACTCATTTGTCAGCACTCCGGCTTCCCATTCTTCCTTCCCGTTACGGGCTATTATATCTCCGATATATTCCTGAAGATCAGGGAAGTAGAACGATGTATCGGATGGAATTTCTTTAAACACCTGGTTTTGGTTAACAGTGTTTCCTGATAGAATATCATATATCATTTTATCGTCTATCCGGTCTGTGGCCAGATCGTAGAAGCTGGTATTATTATTAATGGAGTCGGCTTCAAACAGTAAGGGATAATGCAGGAACAGAGGAATCATATCGTCAACAAGGCCATAAATAAAATCATGATCAGATGCCTTATTAAACAGTTCAGTTGTTGAGGCAGCGTACGGGTTATTTATTCCGGCTATTTTATCAAGCAGACTGCGGTTATAGACAGGCCTGAGGTGATAACCTACGAGTTTTAAGGGAATATCTTCCCTTAATATACCATGGGCCGCTGCTGTATCAAGTTCATAATTAAAACCTGCAAGGGGTTCAGCAGCATCATTGCTCCAGATAATATTTTTTATCTTTTTGAAAAGTGTGGGGTCATATTCCGAATATTCAAAGGCGGTATTAAGACTTGACAGTGAGATAAGACTTACAGGGGTGCTCTCATTTTTCAGCACATAAGAGATAACTTCACTGGCATCGGGTGCATCAGCGGTATCCGGACCCTGCTGAGGGGCCCACTGATAGCTTATCGGGACAGTCATCTCCTTATAAGCAGAACCCCTGTTTATACCTGTTAGCAAACCCTGGTGGTGGTATCTCTCAAGAAGGCCCCTTACCCTCAGATAGGCCTCTTCTGCAGGCATAACCCCTCCCGAGGCTGTTATTGCCAGAACCCTCACATCCGGTGAGGCCAGGAGCAAATTTATGGCTTTAAGATCATCCATGCCGCCATCAGTGTCAATAATAAGATAATGGGAAGGCTTCCATGGGTGTGAGAATAATAATTGCACACATAGTAAAAGAAGGCTCAGACTTATAATCTTTTTCATGATCTGACTGTATATAATATTTTAATACGCATCCTTATTTTGTTTTACCATGGCGGTGAAGAAGTGATTTTTTCCGGGGTGGCGGTGCCGCCTGGTGGAAAACCTCTCGGTTTACCAGCCTTATCGATTCTATGGTATAAAGGGCGCGCGGATTATTATTATGTATTATCTCCAGTGCTGGCTTTACCATTTTTCTTTTTATAATGATATAGACAACACCTACCTCTCCTTCCAGCCCTTGTGCTTTTATGAATGTAACACCAAACCCCTTGTCCTTAAGTTCATCAACCAGGTCGCTCGCTTCGGATCTTGTTATTACCCTAATCATCTCATGACCTATAGCCAGGCGTTCTTCAATGAGCATGCCGATATAGTTGCCTGCAGCAAAACCTCCGGCATAAGCTATATAGGCAACCCAGTTATCAAGATCCTGGAATATCTTGCTTATGGCAAGAAGCCAGATAAGGATCTCAAAAAAACCAATCAGGGGTGCTATCGTTTTCATACCCCTTGCAACGAATATTATCCGTATAGTGCCCAGGGAAACATCGGCAATACGGGCTATAAATATTAAAAGGGGCAAGATGAGGAAAGAGAAGAAAGTATTATCAAGAAAGTCCATTATTGAAATTATTGTTTTTTAACCGGCGGTAAAATGCTGACTGCTGATCCTGTTATGTACAGCAGTCCCGGTATCGTTTTTTTAAAATGTTAATTTTTTGGCAAAGATATAATAAAGAAGGCGTATTATGACATCCGGCATGGATAAAGAAGGCTGCTGGTAATAAAATGTGTTTATCAGCATCTTGCTTTTTTTTAAGTTCATATATTTATAACTTTGGTATGATTGAATACTCTAATTATTAAAAATCAAATAACTGCAAAACCATGGCTGATTTTATTTATGAAAAACCTTTCCAGATAAGCGAAGACAAAACACAGTACCGTTTGATCACTTCTGACCATGTAAAAGTGGTGGAAGCTGATGGGCGCAGTATACTGAAAGTTGATCCTGAGGCACTCGAGATACTTGCCAGAGAGGCTGTTAACGATGTGTCTTTCTTTATGAGAAGCAGTCACCTCGAGAAACTGAAGAAGATACTTGATGATCCCGAAGCCACGGATAATGATAAGTTTGTGGCATATATCATGCTAAAGAACCAGGTGATAGCTGCAGACGGTGAGCTGCCTTCATGCCAGGATACCGGTACGGCAATAATAATAGGAAAAAAAGGTGAGGATGTTTATACCGGCACAGACGATGCCAGATACCTTTCGAAAGGTGTTTATGATATCTATAAAAATAAGAACCTCAGGTATTCACAGATAGTTCCCTTTTCCATGTTCGAAGAGAAGAACTCCGGCAGTAATCTGCCGGCCCAGGTAGATATATATTCAAAACCAGGAAGGGAATATGAGTTCCTTTTTATTACCAAAGGAGGAGGATCAGCCAACAAGACCTTCCTTTACCAGCAGACCAAGTCATTGCTTAATGAGGAGAATTTCACAAAGTTTGTCAAAGAAAAGATTAAGGATCTGGGGACTGCAGCCTGTCCTCCTTACCACCTGGCCATAGTTGTCGGTGGTACCTCGGCAGAGGCAAACCTCAAGGCTGTGAAAGAGGCTTCGGCCGGGCATCTTGATTATCT
>JBKHBA010000252.1:0-4081 GCA_046542595.1 Bacteroidales bacterium
GTAATAATACTTGATTACAGCTTCCCTCTTCCCTCGACTCTTATGAGATCAGTTGTATTCATTATCGAAAGGATAGCCGGTGGTGATCATTACCGGAATTTCAAAAAATATAATAAGCTTGGCGGCATTGATTATTTTATTTATAAGTCAGGGTTGAAGCCAGTTGCAGACAGCCTGAGAGGCAGAACCGTATTCAGGATTGTCAGCTGCAGATCCGGGCGCCTGAGATGAATTTCCCTGTCAGTACCGACTGGGATTACTCCACTTCTGATGTTCCCGTAAGGTTTGAGAACAGCGAAAGATTCGCGCGTTACTCAATGATGGCTTCATTATTTGATTTTGAACTTGTAGGAGGTCATTTTTTTTTTTACGATGATCCTGTAATGTATCTTACAAAAGAGGTTGACCCTCAGACAATACAACTCACAGGGCTGACTGTACGTCCCGGATATCACCATGTCAGCATGGGTGGCGGCAGCTTCAGCATACCCCTTGGTGGTTTTGTGCTGAGGGGCGAAGGTGTTATTAATATATGAAGGTGTTATTAATATATATAGCGGTGTACTCAGGTTTTAATAGTTATTCTCTCTTTCGGCTGCCAGGCTGTCCCACACGGGAACAATATTTCCAAGGAAAAATTCCTTTTCGGCATGCAGGGCATCCATATCAAGGCCAATAAACTGCTGGGCTTCTGATTTAGTTGCTATATCAGGATAAGGCACTGTGCCCGTGAAACCCTTGTTCATCAGCAGGCGGGCAAGCTCTATCCTTCCTTCCTGTACAATACTTATTGCTGTGCCTATTGTACGGCTTATCTCCACGGGTGAGTGGAATGAAGCGCCGTGTGATGCCGCGGAATAGTCCCATCGCCACTGTGCATGCCTGATAGCAGTCAGTATATCTTCCATCTCGCTCTCCGTGGCGCCCAGTTCCCAGGCCTTTTTTGCCTCTACATGGGCCCGGACAAGCAAGCGCTCAAGCTGGTCGCGGTTCTCTATTATCTGATCCTGCCGCTGGTATACATTATCAATAAGCTTATCCGTTTCTTCGCGATGGCAGACCTGGCAGGAGTTGGATACATTGTCGAGCGGACTTCTGATATGATGATCGGTAAACTTCATGCCTCCCTCTGTCTTATATGGCATGTGGCAGTCGGCACAGGCCACGCCACGGTCGGCATGTATGCCTGTCATATAAATCTCATAATCCGGATGCTGTGCTTTCAGCATGGGTGTGCGGCTTAAGGCGTGGGTCCAGTCGGCAAAGCCGATATCATCATAATATTCTTCCATATCCTCTGCCCTGAATCCATTATCCCATGGGTGGGTCAGGTAATTCCCCTCACCTTTGAAGTAATATTCAACATGGCACTGGGCGCATACCAGTGAGCGCATCTCCTGGTGTGATGATGAGGTAACATCTTTACCCCGTCGCTCAAAGGCTTCGATAAGTGCAGGCCGCGTTATGCGGAGGTTCATGGTAACAGGGTCATGGCAGTCGGCACAGCCAACAGGATTAACTACCTGATCGCCCCGTGAAGCCCATGAGCCCTCATAAAATTCAGCCACACCAACTTCTGACATCAGCCGGGGTACATCCGGGCTCTTGCATGTCCAGCAGGTATTGGGCATCGGTCCTTTATCCGGAGCTGTTGGTGCTCCTGTCCGAAGGTTGGTCCTGATATCTTCAATGGCATAAATATGACCGCGTGCCTGGGTATAATCTTTTGAGAAGCTATAGCCTGCCCACAGCACAACCATTCGTGGATCAACCTCAAGCATGTCTATCATTGCATTGCCGTTATATTTACTCTTAAAGGAAGTATCGGATGTCTCCAGGTGAGACTGGTACTGCCGGGGGAAATTCTTGCCCCATTCTTCATTGCGTGGTTCAAATTCAGACAGTTCAACCTGCGGAGTATATGCAAACATTGCTTCGGCACGGCGTTCTATAATTGTTGAAGCCAGGAGGCCAAGCAAGAAAACCACTATCACTGTAAGGCCGAAAAGCAGCCATCCCATCCATGGTTTTTTTTCTATTTTTTCTCGTATTGTGGTCATGATATATATATTTGTTTTATCAGTTTCCTGTAAATGATCTGAGCCATTCCGGTACCGGGCTTTCCGGAAGCGGTACGCGGGCCCATGGTGTGCTTGTCAGGCTTTTCACCCTTCCATGTGGCACCTCTTGGTGACAATCCCAGCAGAGGCGCTCCTCTGCCTGCTCATACTGCATGCTTTCACCTCCCATGTGTTTAAAACCGTGCAGCAACTGGTCATGACAGCGCAGGCAGTTCTGCTGTACAACATCGATACCGGCATGCCGTATCTGTATCACCTGGGGTTCATTCCTGAGGGTGAAGATGGTGGAATGACGCAGCCCGTCAGCAGCCTTGAAATAGTATTTGTTTATAATATTATTATGTGGCACATGGCAGTCGTTGCAGTGTGTCCACTCGCGGTGGGCACTGTGGCTCCATGTTGCATACTGTGGTGCCATGATATGGCAGTTAGTGCATGCCGATGGTTTGTCAGAGAGGTATGACCATGCGCGTGATATATAAAAGGTATATAAAAGCAGGCCGGTAAATATTCCCAGCACTGCTATTACAGGCCATCTCCAGCGTCCCGGGGGCTTCATGCGGTTTATAAACCCTGTGAATGAATTTTTCATAAAAAATATTATTCCCTGCCTGAATTATAAATCATAAAACCTATGCCAAAACTATAATAGCCCTGTGAATCAACAGATGAATTTTTGAATATATGATTATATTTTGTGCTTAAATTTAATCTCAGATTATCACTTATCCCGATCAGCAAGCCGGCTTCAGGTTGAAAACCGAAATTCCACATATTATCATTGGTGATATTATAAAGGCCCATATCTGTTTGCATCTCAAAAAAATATGTCCCTAAGGCCAGACCGGCATATGGTATTGTGAGCCTGTTTGTTGTTAGCTTATATTTGGCGGCCACCATTATGGGAAAGGAATTGATATAACGTACTTGCTTACCATAGATAGAAATATTATCTTCAGTATATAGGTCTTTATCCCGTATTTCATAAAATGTTTGCAGTCCTATTCTTAAGCCAAGGGAAATTTCATCATTGAGCAGATGAGCAATTTCCAGTGTTCCACCCCTTGCACTGCTTGTACTTATATATTCTTTAGTGTTTCCGGCGGGAATAGCCAGATCATAGGATAGAAGAATATCGTTCTGTGCAGTAGAGCTTTGACTTGAAATAGCAGATACAACCACCATCAGGCTTATGATTATTTTAATTTTGTGTCTTAAAGGTATCATAAAAATGTTTGTTTGCATAAAAAATATTAGTAATAGTTAATACTAATAAAGGTATCGGGACTGGCTGAATGCCTGGTCAATGCCATTGATCGTCCGTTCGGTGGTATTATCATATGATGATTCGGCAAGCCCGTTAAGTATAGCCATCCACCTGACATTAAAAGAGACTTCACCATTCTCTTCATCAACCTCGAAAGGGTTAACAGGGTCTATCATTTCGATTATTACCGTGCCTGTGGCATATGAAGTTGAATAAGTTGCAGGGTAACCCCAGGGGTAGTAAGAATTCCAGTAATAGCCAGGATAATAATAATTGAAGCCGCTGTATCCGCGCCAGTAATTCCTGCTGTAATAAAAATAATCAAAATAATAGTTGGTATAGGAAACAGTTGAGCGTGAGGTTAAGATTACTACTGCCTGGTTCATCTTCTCTTCATTAGCCGTATCGGCAGGTGCCAGCATGGTATAGCCAGCCTGGTCCATCTGGAATTCTATTTCATCAATGATGGTTTCATCAAGAGTTATTTCTTCGGGGTCTTTCTCATAGTCTTCATCATCGGTAATGATGGTGACGGTATCGGGCAGCAGGTAATATTTTTGGGCACCAAAATTAAAGCTTGTATCATATTGTGTAATAACAACATCATAATCTTCTATGCTTTCCAGTTCTCCCGGATAGCATGAAGCCAGGGTGAAAGCTGTCAGCAGAACGGATATCAACAAATTTATATTTTTAATTTCCATGATTGTCCTGTTTATAAAAATAATTACCT
>JBKHBA010000253.1:0-4043 GCA_046542595.1 Bacteroidales bacterium
CTCTATCTCCACCGACACCGGGCAGTGATCGGATCCCATTATATCGTTGTGTATGGAGGCTTTTTTGATGAGGGGTATGAGTTTATCGCTTACCAGTATATAATCTATCCTCCAGCCCACATTCTTGCCCCTTGCTCCTGCCCTGTAGCTCCACCATGAATAGGCATCCCTCTTACCAGGATAGAGATACCTGAATGTATCAACAAAACCGCCTGCAGCATAGCGGTCCATGCCATCTATCTCTTCCTGCATAAATCCGGCCGATTTATTATAGTTGGGTTTAGGACGGGCCAGGTCAATTTCCTTATGCGCCACGTTGAAATCGCCACAGGCAATAACAGGCTTTTTTTCTTCCAGCTTTTTCAGGTAGTCATAAAAGTCGCGGTCCCATTCCTGCCGGTACCCAAGCCTCTTCAGCTCGCTGCCTGAATTAGGAACATATACATTGACCAGGTAAAAATTTTCATACTCAAGGCTTAATGCCCTCCCTTCACTATCATGTGATTCACGGTCTATTCCCCTTGTTATACCCAGCGGCTCAGTGCGCGACAATACGGCTGTGCCGGCATATCCCTTCTTTACCGCCGAGTTAGAATACAGGTGATAACCATCAAGCCCTGCCAGGGCTTCTTCAACCTGTACATCCTGGGCCTTTGTTTCCTGCAGGCAGATAATGTCAGGAGACATCTGTTTAACACTCTTTAAAAAAACTTTCTTGGCTACCGCCCTTATTCCGTTTACGTTCCAGGATATTAGTTTCATATGTTTAAAATCCAGTTTACCAGTCCTTTTTTCTGTATTATCTCATTCAGCTTTTCGGGCAGCGGCTCAAAATCAATGGTACGGTCCCCTACCCTGACTGTTCCTTTCGCAAAATCTATGTCCACCTCATCGCCTTTACTGTAAGCTTCAACGGCTTCCGGCAGCACGATAAGGGGCAGGCCCTGGTTTATGCTGGATCGGTAGAATATCCTGTTTACCGATTTGACTATCACAGCCTTAATGCCAAGGTGTGCCAGTCCGACCGCAGGATGCTCCCTTGAGCTGCCACAGCCAAAATTATCGCCTGCTATAATAATATCACCCGCGGAAGCCTTCCTGCTGAAATTTGTATCAAATCCTTCGAAAAGGTGGGGTATGATAGCCTCAGCATCAGAGCTGAGCACATTGTATGTCAGGTTGCCGGCAAACATCTGGTCGGTATTCAGGTTATCGATATCGCTGTAATCCCATACCCCCTTTATTTTCCTGTTATCATTATCATCTATCAGCGCCGTGGAGCTTTCTTTCCGCCGGCTGATATATTTCTCACTGCCTCCTTCGGGCCTGGGGTCCGTTATTTTTCCACTCAAAGCGGTAAAGGCAACTGTTGCCGGCGATGCAAGGTATATTTCTGCATTCTTGTTACCCATGCGTCCCGGGAAGTTACGATTGGCTGTAGAAATGACGGTATAACCATCGGCAGGTATGCCCTGTCCGGTTCCCAGGCATGGCCCGCAGCTCGGACCCAGCACGTTTGCCCCGGCCTCAATCAGCACTGTCAGCAGTCCCTCCTCCAGTGCCTGCAGGTATACCTCCCTGCTGGCAGGTATAACAAGCAGCTGGAATCCTTCTTTTACAGGTTTCCCTTTAAGTATACCTGCTGCAACTCTTATATCTTCTATCCTCCCATTGGTACATGTACCTATCAGTCCCTGCTGAACCTCTGTGCCTGTCACCTCAGCCACTGCCTTTATATTATCAACATTATGCGGAGCGGCCACAAGGGGATATATCTCATCCAGGTCAATCTCTATCTCCTGTGCATATTCTGCGCCTTCATCAGCCCACTGCTCATTGTAATCTCCTTTACCCAGAAAATCACGCAGCACCTGGTCGGCAGGGAATACGACATTCTTGGCACCCATCTCTGATGCCAGGTTAGCCAGGGTCATCCTGTCGGATATACTCAAGGACTTCACTCCTTCACCATGATATTCTATTGACATATAATTTGCACCGGCAGTCCCTATCATGCCTATTATCCACAGAGACAGGTCTTTGGCATACACACCATCCTTTAATCGACCATGAAGGTTTATTTTTATCGATTCGGGCACCCTGAACCATGTCTCACCACGTGTCCATATACCTGCCGACTCGGTACGGTCGATACCTGCTGCCAGGGTATTAAAGGCGCCGGCGGTGCATGTATGGCTGTCGCTTCCCACTATTATCATTCCCGGTTTTGCATGATAAGACATAAGCTGGTGGCATATGCCCCGGCCTGCATCATAGAATTTCTCTATTCCCTGTTCTCTCACCATCTCCCTTATCTCCTCGTACTGTGTTGCCAGCTTGGCATTTGTCGGGGGAGCATTATGATCAAGCACCACCAGCAACTGCGAAGGATCATGGATCTTTTCAGCCCCCATTTTCTTAAATGTCTTATAGATGCTTGCCGAATTATCGTGGGTGAGCACTATATCCGGTTTTTTAAATGTTATTGCTCCTGCGGGAGCATCCAGTATTTTCTCAACAAATGTCCTGGGTTTCATAATCGTCTGGAATTTTTCCGTGTAAAAATTAAATATAGAACAGTCCGCCGCTCTTATAGATATTCATCTGCACCTCGCTGAAAGGTGTGATATCCGTACTTTCGCCTGTGCGCAGGTTTTTGAGCCGGCCGCTTTCCATATTCAGTTCTATCTCATCTCCATTTTTAAGATGTATATCTTCAAGGCTGGAGTAGCTCAGTACCGGGAATGCTGCATTTATGGCATTTCTTTCATATATGGCACCGAATGATTCTGCCAGGACAGCCTGTATGCCCAGCGAGACAAAACAATCAACAGCCTGCTGCCTTGAGCTGCCCGACCCGAAATTTTTCCCTGTTATTATTATATCTCCCTTTTCAGCTTTTTGCGCAAAATCCTCATACCCTTCGAGGTTATCAAAGGTATATTTACCCATTTCTTCTATATCAGTTATTGAAAGGTAGCGGTTATGAAATATCATATCGGTATCAATATTATCCCTGTCAATAATCCAGCAACGTCCCCTGATAACTGTGGGACGACTGCCCGGTTTTGCCTCTTTCTTTTGATCCACAGATTTCCTTTCTCCACCGCTCTTAAATGTTGCCGGTGTATCGGGAATATTATTTTCATGGGTTATATAGCCTGCCACTGCCGATGCAGCCACTGCTGCAGGCGAAGCCAGGTACACGCTTCCCTTTCCCTGCTTGCCGGGGAAGTTACGGTTGCCCGTGCTTATGGTTATCTCACCCGGACCGTTCTGGCCTACCTGTCCGGCCGCGCATCCCGCGCATCCTGCATTTGATACCAGGGCACCGGCATTCTTAAAAATATCCATCAGTCCTTCAGCCAGGCATTTATCCCATACCTCATTTGTTGCCGGCACTATCTTAAGCACCACACCGGGGGCCACCTTCCTGTTTTTAAGCACCCTGGCGGCGGCTTTCATGTCCTCCATCCTTCCGTTTGTGCAGCTTCCTATAAAGGCTGAGTCAATTTTTATACTGGTTATTTCATCTATACCTGCCGTATCATGAGGTTGTCCGGGTTTGGAGATCATTGCTTTAAAGCTGCCGGCATCAATATCGAATATTTTGTCGTAGCGGGCATCCTCATCAGCATACACTGCTTCAAATTCTTTATCCGTACGTTCAGAGCAGTAAGATATCACCTCATCGTTAGGAGGGAAAAGCAATATTATTGCGCCCATCTCTGTTGCCATGGAGGATATTGTCATCCTGTCGCCAAGCCCCAGCTTATCAACACAATCGCCATACATCTCAATAGAGTATCCAAGCAATGAGTTTGCTCCGAATTCATTCAGAAGGTTAAGGACAACATCTTTGGCATAGACATTCTGCGGCAGGTCTCCCTTAAGGTTTATTTTAACCGAGTGTGGCACTTTAAACCACACCTTACCCTTATTCCATGCCGCAGCAATATCCTGATCACCCATTCCCTGGCCGAAAGCTCCCACTGCCCCGAGAATATTGGCATGCGAGTCTGTGGAAACAGCTGTGGCACCGG
>JBKHBA010000254.1:0-4036 GCA_046542595.1 Bacteroidales bacterium
TTATATGCCTGCAGTTATCTCAAATTTTGTTATGGCAGGCAATTTTCATTATAATCGTTATTTAAAATTCTTATTTTAAGCCCTTTGAAAAAATAATTGTACTGAGGGTGAAATAATGAAAGGCAGAATTGAGGAATACAGACTCCGGGAGAGGGTAAGGGAAAAGAAATCTGATGCCTTTGATGAAAAATTCTATTATAGTTACTGATATTTTTGAATGACCAAAAAGAATCTATATTTAAATTATTAATGGTTCTATGCACTTTATGTCTTACTAATATGAAAACGATACTGGTTTTATTATTTCTGTTTTGCAGTTGCAGTATAAGCACAGCCCAGCCATACGGTGGTACAATTTTTATTGATCCTGATATTATAACAATGGAGGATTCCTCGGCTTTTGAGTCTGTGAGGTCCACAGGCAGGGAAACAAGAATGGTTTATGACAGGCGCACCGGCTGGGTCAATATTAATGCTTATCTGTTTGAAGTAGTATGGAATGATGGCTTAAGCACAGAGGCACTTGTCAACCCGGAGTTCGGATCTGTCAGTGCCGCAAGAGTGGAAGCAGAAAAATACGGCATAATATCGGGCCTGCTGCCTCATTGCCTGCGGACAGATGTGGATGAATTATGGATTCATAAAGGCACTGAACCTTTCGGAGGGGGCAATAATGCACTGCTTATTCATACAGGTCAGTCGGCTGCCTATGAAGAGGATGGTATACTGGAAGAAACACTGGTGCATGAGGCCAGTCATACATCACTGGATGCAACTCATGCCACTTCAGAGGGATGGATCGAAGCACAGGATATTGACGGAGCATACATCTCGACCTATGCAAAAGATTATCCGGAAAGGGAAGACATAGCAGAAAGTTTCCTTCCCTGGCTGGCCGTTCGTTACAGGAGAGACCGTATTTCTGATGATGATTACAATACCATAACAGAAACCATTCCAAACCGGCTTAAATATTTTGATGATATGGATTTTGATATGTTTCCTGTATCGTCAGTAACCACCGATATCAGTATACCGGAACAGCAGGATTATGGACCAATACTTTATCCTAACCCTTCAGAAGGTATTTTTATTCTTCCGGGTGACCAGGAGTTTACCCATATAAGGGTATGGACCGGGGAAGGAACACTGGTTATGGATGATCGGACAGGCCTGAGCAGAAGGCTGGACCTTAGCTCACATCCTGCCGGAATATATATTGTTGAGCTGGCCAACAGCAAGGGGAAATACCGGGTAAAGGTAATTAAGAAGTAAGGCCCCTGGTTTTATTAAACAGAGACAAACCTTACAGGCGGAAAAATGAAAAATTAACAGAACCGTAGTTGCGCTGCTGTGTGAAATATTCCCGCTTGCTGAAATTATATGTGTCAGGATGCTCAATTATCATGATGCTACCCGGCTGAAGGCAGCCACTGTCCGTTATCATAGAAGGGATCTCATCAAGCCATGAAAGGTCATAGGGAGGATCGGCAAAAACAAGGTCGTAGCTGTCAGTTGTCCTGCCCAGGAACTTTCTTGCATCATCGCGGAAAACTGTCAGCAGATCCATATCCATTTTTATTGCCGTTTCCCTGATAAAGGCTGCATGCCGCTGCTTAGCCTCAACCGCATGTACAGTTCCGGCACCGCGGGAAATAAATTCGTAACTGATACTGCCGGTGCCGGCAAAAAGATCCAGCACATGCAGGTCTCTGAAATCAAGTATATTATTAAGTATATTGAAAAGGCCTTCCCGTGCTATATCGGTGGTGGGCCTCAGGCTGAGGCCCGGCGGCGGCTTAATAAGCCTTCCCTTATATGTGCCGCTGATTATGCGCAACTGACTATATTGAAAAGGTTGCAATAGCGGTGTGTTGCCATTTCGTCAAATATATAACTAAGAGAGAAGTCACCCCCTGGTTTTGCAAACCTGAGTGTGCTGTTATACCTGAGCATATTATTATATAGCTCGTCGTATTTTAAAATGTCGCCGCTGAGATAGACAGGCTCCTCAGACGGGATATTGAAACGGTTGAAGCTGTTCAGCAGGTAATAGAGTATATCCGAGTCGTTCCTTACCCTGAAGGTGTTAAAAAACTGCAGCGCATCATCCTTTATCAGTATAAGAGTGAAGAAACCCCGATCGAAATGGACCCTTATGTACCGGTCACTGACCTTACGTGCATCCCTGAAAGATGAATGGAGCAGTGGCTTTGCCTGGTGCGTCAGCGATGCTTCCGGGAAAAGCTTGTATGTCATTTTAAAAAGATCTTCCCTGATGCCGAAAAGCAGGTAGGCATCCGGGTTAACAAGCTTATTGTTTGACACCGTATAATCATCACCCATCCTGTGATTAAGCATAAAATACTCATTCTTTATTGCAGGATCATATAATGCAGCAGGCACTATGGTGCTCTGTTCAAGGTTAAAGACCAGCCTGTATTTCCGATACTCACGGGAAAGGAATTCGTCACTGTCAGTGATAGCTTCCACCTGGCGGGCTATGTCATCCTCCCTGCCCGGGAGCTTGTATTCCCTGAACATCACAAACCTGTTTCTGAGATTGTCAAGGAGACAAAAAGAAAATCCATTCAGCCCCAGCTGAATGGATATCTCATAATTATTGGTTGAATTTATATCCAGTGTTTCGTCAAACAGTTCTTTTTCATACATATGAAAAACTGTTAGTTCTCCCAGTTACCGGCATTATTATTGGGTTCTTTAACATTTCCAACGCGCATACCTGGAAAACCTGTGATCTTTTCACGCTCTGCGTTATAATTGATAATAAGCTGCTCATCAAGGCCCCTCAAAAAGACGTCGTTTAATACAGATGCTTCGAATACTTCTACATTAACTTTGGATCCTGTTTCAACAACATCAGCTTCAAGCTTAAACTCTTCTCCATCGGTATAGGGTACATACCTTAATGAGTCAACATGGAAATCGGGTTCGAATATCGAATCCATTACAGATGTGTATGTGGTATCACGTACTATCAGGTCTCTGCGCAATGCCTCCCTTTCTGCCCTGCGGCCCCATTCTTCGATCATTTCATCTGTTACAGACCCTTCCTTGTATATCAGCGGGAATGAATCAGTCTTTACAAAATTAATAAGAGTATCAAAACTACCTGTATACCTTCCGTATTTGGATCTAAAAGCTACTTCGGCCGTTCTGATATCAATTAATCTTTCCTTTATGGCGTCTTCCCTTTTGTCTTTTTCCTTATTGAATCTTATGGGGTTCATAATGCTGTCGATCAAAAGGTAACCCAGAACAATAATTGCTGCAATTAGTAGAATTCGTACAACTGTATTCATTTTTTTATTGTTAAATAAGTTTGGTTATGTTTGATGCAAAATTAAAAAAATAAATTGAATACCAAATGTATCCGGGGGATTTTGAGATAAATGATAGAGTTACATATTGAAAAAATATTAAATAATAATCTGGGTCACGCTCCAACGAACGATCAGCTTGCCGCAATTAAAGAAATATCTTCCTTTGTAGCAGAAAACAGTAATGACAGCATTTTCCTTCTCACCGGTTATGCAGGTACCGGCAAGACAAGCCTTATCAGCGCCGTTGTGAGAACACTTGACAGTTTTAATCTCGAATCGGTATTGCTTGCCCCTACAGGCAGGGCAGCCAAAGTGCTGACATCATACACAGGCAGGTCATCTTTCACTGTTCATAAACATATATACAGGCAGAAAAGTAACAAGGATGGCATTGGTAAATTTGAACTTGACAGGAATAAGCACAAAGATGCATTTTTTATAGTTGATGAGGCTTCTATGATATCGGGTGAACTTTCCGAATTATCACTGTTCGGCAGCGGCCGTTTGCTTGATGACCTTATTGAATATGTATATAAAGGCAGGAACTGCAAGCTGATGCTTGTAGGTGATACGGCGCAACTGCCGCCGGTTGGATCAATACTTAGTCCTGCACTCAGTGTAAGCGACCTGTCTCTCTTTGGATTTAATATAGAGACAGCCGAATTGCGGGAGGTTGTCCGCCAGAACAGGGA
>JBKHBA010000255.1:0-4028 GCA_046542595.1 Bacteroidales bacterium
GCCTTCTCCTGTGGATATGGTATCAAGACTTAATCCGGGCAGTAGATTCCAGCCCTGAAAATAACTCAGTCCGGCAGTAAATCCCCTGAGGAAAAATTCTGTTCTTAATCCGTATGAGAACTGGCTGTCTGACTGCATGTAATGTTCATTTATCTCTATTATATCCGGCAGGTCCATAAAGCCTGTATAGAGCACTGAAGGCCTGTATCGTGGAGTGAGCAGGGCCTGTACAGATATCCGGTCCACAGGGTTGATCTTCAGCTTAAGTGCAATGTTTGACATATCGCGGTCAGCCGGGTCGAAAGACCGGTACAGGTCGTTACGCGGGGTAATATTATCCTGGAGCCTGAAAAAATCCATACGGCTCCACCTGACAATCTGTTTTCCTGCTTTCAGTTCAGTGTATGGTGTATACCATGCAGCCCATGCTTCCCTTATAACTGGACTGTTAATTATATCACCGTATTCACTGGCGTAACGGTATCTTAAGTCAGCATAAGCTTTATATGTTCTGCCGTTGCCTGCTTCAATATTCAGGCTTAAGTCTGCAAAGGAAACAGGTATGCCTGTTGTCCCGGAAGGATTATTTATATACAGTCCGCTTCTGATAAAACCACCAGGGCGGTAGCTGTCTTTTGAGGCAGCGCCCGGATCATCAAATAATGATTGTGCCCTTACCGTACCGGTAAAGAATAATAAGCTGGTCGAAAATAATAGCAGCGCAATTCTCATTATGCCTTTTTCAGGCAAATAAAAGGAATGTATGCTTATTTATCGCCCGATCCGCAGAAGTCAAACCTGCATAATTATACAATATGGTATTATCCGCTGATCACGGACTCTCATCCCTCAGTTTTTCAATGTACTGGGTAGGGGTAAGGCCTGTTATACTTTTGAATATTGTGTTGAAGGTGGATTTTGAGTTAAATCCCGAATCATAAGCTATTGCCAGCACTGTATAGTGTTTGTTTGCCGGGTCTTTCATCCTTCTGGTAACTTCGTTAACCCTGTATTCATTTATGAAGGTAAAAAAATTACGATCATGCAGCTCATTGAGCACCTGGGTGATATGATGCCTTTGTATACCTGTCTGTTGCGAAAGATCATATATTGTCATGCTTCTTTCAAGGTATGGCTTTTCCTTCTCCATATGTTTCAGGATTTTTTCAAGCATTTTCTTCGCCTGCTTATTGTCCAGTCCGCTGCGACTGTACCTTGTCTTTTTCTCACTTTCCCTGCCGGCATTATCATTACTTATATTTATTGATACCGGACTGTAAGGCAAAGGGAGTTCTTCAGTTCCTATAAGGATCCCGGCAATAACAGGCTGCTTGATTGCATAAAACCCATATACAAAAGAGAACAGGGCAATAAACACAAATACTGTATAGTAGGGGTCAAAGGGAAGAAAATCAATGAATATGTTTATCCCGCCCAGTATGAATAAAATAAAATAAGCAGTATAGAAGCTTATACTCAGTATCTTGAGCCAGTTAAGAGTGATTCTTCCCGATGCCCAGGATACCAGGTTCTTAAGATTTTTCTGATGCCTGCTGATGGTGATAAAAGTAAGTATACTGTATACGGTTATGGAAAGAAAAAAACACACACCGTATACAATCCGCAGCGATATATATTTATCTGCCACCAAAAAGCCCCTGAGATCTGTAAACATCCTGTCTTCCCTGAAGATTACCGAAACAATAAAGAATACAATAAAAGGAATAAAATGCAGGTAGTTAATGATCATGAAGGGCCTCCGGG
This sequence comes from Bacteroidales bacterium, assembly GCA_046542595.1. Lineage (GTDB taxonomy): Bacteria > Bacteroidota > Bacteroidia > Bacteroidales > VadinHA17 > UBA9300. The sequence continues at coordinate 1,765 of JBKHBA010000255.1, forward strand.
GCTCTGTCATATGTCTCACATACAGGTATAACAGTGGTCCGTAAGTAAAAGCCACAAAAGGGAAGGAGTAAAAAGTTATGAACTTGATTTTGACAAGGGCAAAGACAAGTTCAAAAAAGATCATGAAAAGGAAGGCAGCCATCAGCCTGTTGGGAATGGTCACCGGCTTCCTGGTGGCAACCACCAGGCCTGAAAAGAATGTCTGTGAAACAGCTATGTATAATATGGGCTCTATAACTTCCATAAATTACATTTTATCCTTCATCCCTTAATCTTCCGGTTTTTCCTGCCACGTATTTTTCCACTTCAAACTGCCGAAAGTTAATTTTAAAGTTAATCAATTTATGCTAAATGAGTGCCCCGGATTCTATAACCGCACAGCCTTGCAAATATTCATTAATTAATATACTTTTGAGTTTATTTTAACTTAAAATTTATGAGCATTTTATTAAATAAAAGCAGTCGTGTTATAGTTCAGGGATTTACCGGAAGTGAAGGTACATTCCATGCAAAACAGATGATTGAATACGGAACCGGGGTAGTTGGTGGTGTAACTCCCGGAAAAGGAGGCAGCAGGCATCTTGACCTCCCTGTTTATAATACCGTCAGGGAAGCTGTGGAGAAAACAAAGGCTGATGTGTCTGTAATATTTGTTCCGCCGCCCTTTGCAGCTGATGCCATTATGGAGGCGGCTGATGCAGGTATTAAACTGATAGTTGCTATCACTGAAGGAATACCCGTATCTGATATGGTAAAGGTTAAGGCTTTTCTGTCCGGTCGCGATTGCAGGCTTATAGGACCTAATTGTCCGGGTATAATTACCCCGGGTGAAGCGAAGGCAGGCATAATGCCCGGATTCATACATAAAAAAGGAGGCGTTGGTATTATAAGCAGGTCAGGGACACTTACCTATGAGGCGGTTGACCAGGTGTCAAAACTTGGACTGGGACAATCAACATGTATAGGTATCGGAGGCGACCCGATTGTAGGTACCACCACCCTTGATGCCGTTAAGCTGCTGATGGATGATAAGGATACAGATGCTATTATTATAATAGGAGAGATAGGCGGTAATATGGAAACCGATGCATCACGCTGGATAAAAGAAAATAAGACCAAACCGGTGATAGGGTTTATAGCCGGGCAGACAGCTCCGAAAGGGCGGCGCATGGGACATGCCGGGGCAATAATAGGGGGTAAGGCTGATACTGCCGAAGCCAAAATGAAGATAATGAATGAATGTGGAATCCATGTAGTTGAATCGCCTGCTGATATTGGGAAGACAGTGGCAGAAGCACTTAGGCAGGAAAAATAATATACCTGGCTGTAGTGTGTTTTTTTCTCTGAGCGGAAATCACCACTTTTGTATCATAATTAAAAAGAGAAGCTATGGGTTTATTAAATGATAAAACTGCACTTATAACGGGTGCCTCAAGGGGGATAGGGAAGGCTATCGCCCTGAAATTTGCCGGCGAGGGAGCAAATCTTGCCTTGACTAATATAGCTGAGGACGATGAGTTTACAGATGTATGTAATGAATGTGAGAAGCTGGGGGTAAAAGTAAAAGCTTATATTTCGAATGTGGCCGATTTTGATGATTCACAAAGGGTGGCAGATGAGGTGTTTAAGGACTTCGGATCTATTGATATCCTTGTTAATAATGCCGGTATAACAAGGGATAACCTGCTGATGAGGATGAGCGAAGAGCAATGGGACCAGGTTATTCAGATAAACCTGAAAGGTGTGTTTAACCTTACAAAGGCCGTTCTAAGGCCCATGATGAAGAAAAGACAGGGGTCAATAATCAATATGAGCTCGGTGGTAGGTGTGTCAGGTAATGCCGGACAAAGCAATTATTCAGCATCAAAAGCCGGAATGATAGGCTTTACCAAGAGCGTAGCCAGGGAGGTGGGCTCGAGAAATATCAGATGTAATGCAATAGCCCCCGGGTTTATTATTACTGAAATGACGGCCCGTCTTCCCGATGAGGTTAAAGAAGAGTGGGCGTCTAAAATACCCCTGAAAAGGGGAGGGACACCGGATGATGTTGCAAATACCGCCTTATTCCTTGCATCCGGGCTCTCGGGTTATGTGTCCGGACAGGTAATACAGGTATGTGGCGGCATGCTTACCTGATAAGCCCTGCCATATCTTCCTTTTGATTATTAAGTATTGTTGAAAAGTATGTTGAAAGACAGTCATTATACTATTGCATAATTAAAAAAATATCAGATATTTGCATATAGAAAACATTCTTAACAGAT
>JBKHBA010000256.1:0-4010 GCA_046542595.1 Bacteroidales bacterium
GTGGCACCCGGCGACACAGCTTTCTTTTATATTGATTTTACATCCAAGCTGCCTTCAAACATAAGAAGGACGGGTTATACCGGTGATTTCTTTTTTGTTGCCCAGTGGTTCCCGAAATTCGGTGTATATGAAACGGGGCAGGAGGCTAATGGTGAACCGGGGGGATGGAACTGCCACCAGTTTCATTCAAGTTCTGAATTTTATGCCAACCACGGTGTTTATACAGTAAAGATAAAAGTGCCGGAAGAATATATTGTTGGCAGTGGCGGTCAGCTGGTCAGCGAGGAAAAGAATGGGCAGGGATACCGGGTGCTCACTTACAGGGCAGAGGATATAGTTGATTTTGCCTGGACAGCCTGGCCCGGCTACAAAGAATATGAAGATCACTGGGAGCATGTGAATATACGTTTTCTTTCACCTCCGGGAAGGGAAGACCAGGTGGACAGGCACCTTACCGCTGTGAAGAGGGCACTCGAATATTTTTCCGACCATATGGGACCTTATCCCTGGCCGCACCTGACATTCGTGGATCCTCCGGCCATGGGAGCCGGCGCCGGGGGAATGGAATATACCACCCTTTTTACCACTGCAGGCAGTGCAAAGATGCCGGAATTTATTTATATACCTGAGATGGTCACCGTGCATGAATTCGGTCATGCCTATTTTATGGGTATGCTGGCCAGCAATGAGTTTGAGGAACCATGGATGGATGAAGGGATTAATTCTTACTGGGAGTCAAGGATAATGGATCATTATTACGGTCCGGGCAGGGGAATAATTGATCATAAGAATTTTTATCTCTCGGACAAGGACATGCAAAGAATGGGTTATGTGCATTCTCCAAACAGGTCAATCTCAGATAACAGTCCGGCATCCTGGGAATATCCCTATGGCTCCTACAGCATGCTTTCATACCAGAAAGCTGCAACCTGGCTGATGACAATGCAGGGTATAATAGGTGAGGAAACCATGGATGAGATATTCCGGGAATATTATAAGGAGTGGGCTTTTAAACATCCTTCGGCCGGGGATTTTATTGAGATATGTAACCGTGTGGTTAAAGAAATGCACGGAGACAGGTTTGGTAAGGACATGAACTGGTTCTTTGACCAGACACTGTACGGAACGGGGATAGTAGATTATAAACTGGCAGGGATCAGCAATCACAAAGAACGCTCATATACGGGGATTATAAAAACAGATACCGCCGGTATGGTACTGGAAAAGACCGATACTGCTGGCGACACGCTTTACCGCTCGGTGGTCAGGCTGGTGAGGGAAGGAGATGTGAAGCTGCCGGTGGATGTGCTGATACATTTTGAAAATGGAGAGGAGATAAAGGAGAAGTGGGATGGTAAGGGAAGGTATAAGGATTTTACTTTTACCGGGCCGGTAAAAGTGGTAAGCGCTGCTGTTGATCCTGAGTACAGGATACCCATGGATGTAAACTATATCAATAATTCCTATACCATTGAGCCGGACCGCGTACCGCCACAGAGGATAATACGAAAGTTTATCAGCTTTTTGCAGTTCTTTATGCATATCATGTCGTTATAGGGTCAGGCAGGGTAAACAGGCATGTACCCGCCTCAATATCTTTTGAAAAAATGAAAAAAACTATAAAATATGAAACTTATTAAGGCATTTACTTCGGGTGCTGGCAGGGCCTTGCGTTCTGTTAAAGCCCTGTTGATTATATGGTTTCTCAGCTTTATAATAATGACTGTTTTTGCTTTCCCGCTGAGGTCATATATTATTGCAGCCCTTGGTAATACCGCATCCACCGGCTTGATGAATGAAGGGTTTAATATAAGCTATTTCATGAACCTGGGCCAGGCCTTTGAACCTATGATGTCGGCTATATCAGGCGGCTTACTGATAATGATCCTTGCTTTTTTCCTCCTTTATGTATTCCTTAACGGTGGTCTTTTTGACTCATTGCTGTCAAACAGCTATGCATATAAACCGGGAGATTTCTTCAGATCATCAGCAAGGTATTTTCTGTCATATATGATAATCACAGTATTGATTATGTTAATAATACTGGTTGTGGTTTTTCTTGTGGCAGCTGTTCCTCTTATTATTCACAGGTCAGGTGAAGGCGGATCAGAAGAAACAACATGGAAGCTGGTGGGAATACTGAGAATAGTTGTGGTACTGGTGCTTCCCGTATTCCTGCTGGTAGCTGATTATGCGCGGGTATGGCTTGCAGCCAACGATCACCGGAAGGTGTTCAAAGCTTTTGCCTATGGTTTCAGGGCTACCTTCAGATCATTCTTAAGCTCTTATTTCTTTATGCTTATAATGGTTATTGTGCAGGGACTCTATGCTGTGCTGGTTGCAAAAATACTGTCAGGATATTCACCCCTTACTGGTGAAGGCCTTTTTGTCCTTTTCCTGCTGACACAATTGTTATTCCTGTTTAAACTGTACCTCAGGGCTGTAAGGTACGGAGGTGTGGCAGCGCTCTACCAGCTATAACAGGCTTTGTATAAAAAAATCATGAACCCCGGGATTATTGCTTCTCAATGATAAGGCAGTCTATGCCGGCCATATTGCCGGGTTTTGCTCTTTTATCACTGCCTTCTATTGATACGGTGAAAATGTTGTCACCCTCTGGCAGGATATGCCTGCCAAGGGGTATCTCAACCACTTCTTCTCCCTCAGTGTAAGCATTGAATACATTACCGGCCCTGTTTCCGTTGATCTCAAAGCTCAGTATACCGTAGTCCCTTGCTTTTGACAGCCGGGCTTTTACATTATACACTGCGGTTTCCGGTATAATAAACCTGGTGAACATCTTATCCCCGGCTTCCCCGTTTCTCCACCATAGCTGTCCTTTATTACTCCAGTCCCAGCCTGTTATGTATTGAGTTTCGGCCGTCCCGCTCTCAGCAACCATCACCTCAAGATGCTCACCCTCAAGTATGCCCCCCTTGTTGATCACAGGCTTTATTATATCTGATCTTTTGCGGGGTACAGGCATTCTTACTGCCGCTGTATCAGGACCGATATTAACAGTATAAGCGGGTTGAATATAATAGTAGCTGGTCAGGGCATAGTTTATTGTGGCCGGGGCCCAGTGCCATAATTCTATATTGGAGCTTATGCTGTCGCGGAAAGGGATGGCATCAAGTGTCCGGTAGCGCATATTGACGGTCATTCCGGGGTGGAAGTTGCCTTCCCCCGATGGCTGGGCTATAAAGGGGTGGCTGAACTTTTCAGGGCGGCACCAGGCATATCCGTAATAATCTTCCGTGCCTGTGCCTATTGAAGAGGGAAAAGTGTCATTATCAACATATATCTTCTCATCACCTTCGCCCCACCATGCATCGGCTGTGTTAAACACGGTGACAGCATCACCCGCATATACACCCCTGCCTTTTATATCAACATAATTGATATCTGAATGTCTGCCACTGCCACCCACATGTTCCGATCCTGCTGACCGGATATTATGATATTCATGCCATGAGGCCCCAAAATACATGCTTCTCCTTTTCCATTTATAACTGTCAAAAGATATTTCCGCATTCACGGCTATCTCTTCCATTCCCAGGTTATGTATCCGTATCACGGATTTTTTCCTGAAAGGCATAAGCCACCGCGATTCCATTATGCCTTCATTATTAACGGAGCTGTACCATGTGTTATAATTGTGAAGCTCAAATCCTGTTCCGAAAAAATCACCCACAGGTACCCATACCGTCTTTACATCATCGAATATTATTTCTAACACGGTTGACCTCAGTGCCTGGTTTATGTCTGCTGATTCAAGTTTAAGGCTTATATGGTCTATTGCTTTACCCTTTCCGCTTTCAGTATATTCCAGTGACTCACCCGCTTTAATTTCTTCAGCCAGAACAACAGGTTTGTTATCGGTGGTAATTCCCGTAAGCAGGGTCTCATTAGCCTGCCTGGTAATATCTTTTGATGATTCCAGGATATCGGCGCTTAATGATTCCACGGATGTTCCTTCTTCATAGTCCCTGTAATTGATATTATAGTAG
>JBKHBA010000006.1:0-21062 GCA_046542595.1 Bacteroidales bacterium
GATCGGCAACACCATCTGTTGAGTCTATGTATAATGCTGAAACAGGGAAATACGGCTATGCCTTTATGGAACGCAGGTACGGTGATATAAATATGCCGGAGATAATACTGGCCGATTCAAAAGAGGCTTACCGTAAAAAAATGATGATATCTCATTTTACGCCCGCCCTTATCGGTGCCATCGATGAAGCCCTGGATAAGGATGAACAGGTAGTGCTTTTCCGTAACCGCAGGGGCTTTGCTCATTTCATTATCTGTGCCGACTGCGGGTGGACACCTGTATGTCCGAACTGCTCTGTAAATTATGCCTACCATAAGAATATAGCACGCTTATACTGTCATTATTGCGGATCATCCGAACAGCTGCCGGACCGCTGTGCTGATTGCTCCTCAACCAATATCAGGCTCAAGGGATTCGGTACGGAAAAAGTGGAAGATGAAATATCAATCCTGTTTCCTGACGCTGCAGTTGAGAGAATGGACTATGACAGTACCAGACGCAGGGGGGCGGTGGAGAAGATTATAAATGATCTTGAAACAGGAAAGACAGATATACTTATCGGGACACAGATGATCTCGAAAGGTCTGGATATTGAGAATCTCACAGTGGTGGGTATACTTAATATTGATGGAATGCTTTTTTACCCTGATTTCAGGGCTTATGAAAGATGCTTCCAGCTTGCATCGCAGGTTAGCGGCCGTGCCGGAAGGAGAAAAACACGCGGCAGGGTTATTATACAGACATCAGACCCTCATCACCCGGTGATGAAGCAGATAATCAATAATGATTATAAAGGGATGTACAAAATCCAGCTGGCAGAAAGAAAGGAATTTAATTATCCTCCTTTTACCAGGCTGATAAGGATATATATCAAACATAAAGACCGCGATATACTTAACAGGGCATCCGGTATCCTGGCAACAAACCTGCAGGAATCATTGCCTGGCAGGGTTCTTGGACCTGAATTTCCCCCACATTCAAGGATACAGAACCTGTATATTAAAACCATATTGCTGAAAACGGAAAAGGATAAATCATATAAATATATAAGAGAATTAATAAACAGGAATATCCTGACCTTGCGAAGGCAAAGCGAATATTCGTCACTCAGGATATATTCCGATGTAGACCCGCAGTAGGCCGGGCCCATTAGAATAAAATTTGGTACATTTGCATGCCTGCAAAGTGGAGAAGTAATTAAAGATGATGAAACTAATATGAAAATCTTTAAGGGGTTTTCATGATAATAAAAAATTTAACTCATGAAGATTGAAGTGTCAGACGGAGAGATAGTTGACAAACTGACTATTGTAGAGATAAAACTATCAAAAATAAAGGACAGAATTAAGCTGGATAATCTCAGAAAGGAATTTGAGGTTCTTGACGGTGCAGTAAAAGAGATAATTAGCAAAGATGATCCCCTGTACAGGGAGCTGTATGATGTTAACCTTAAACTGTGGGATATTGAAGACAGGATAAGGGAGCTGGAGAAGAACAGGGATTTTGGGGGGGAGTTTATTGAGACAGCCCGGTCAGTTTACTTTACAAATGACCGCAGGGCAGAGCTCAAGCGTATGATAAACGAGCAAACAGGATCTGATCTTATTGAGGAAAAATCATACGAGGATTATAGCTGATAAATGGCTGAGAATCAATACATACTGGTGATCAGGCTCTCTGCAATGGGTGATGTGGCCCTTACTCTGCCCGTACTCAGGGCAGCAGATACGGGCAACTACAGGATGCTCGTTTTAACCCGGGCTCCCTTTGCAGGATTTTTCAGTAATATTGAAGGGCTGGAGGTATTCAGGGCCGAAACCGGAGGCAGGCATAAAGGTCTGGCAGGTATTATCAGGCTGTACAGGGATATAAACAGCTCATACAGGATCAGGATGGTACTGGACCTGCACAGTGTGCTGCGCTCATGGGTTCTCGGCTTATTATATTTATTAAGGGGTATACCGGTATACAGGGTAGACAAGGGCAGGAAGGAGAAAAGAGATTTTATCAAACAAAGGCTGAGAAGTGATCTTCCACATACTGTTGACCGCTATCGCAATGTTTTTTCAGCGGCGGGTTACAGGGTGGGTAAACCTGTTATCCCTGCCTTCAGCCTGTCCGGTGATGCTAAAAAAGAGGCGGATGAGATTATAGCAAACACTATTCCTGCAAGCCATATGATAATAGCCGTCTCACCCTTTGCAAAGCACAGGACCAAGATGTGGCCTTTAAGTAAGATGGAATCGCTGATGACTCTTCTGAGCGGGGGTGGAAGAGTTTTCTTTCTGTTGTTTGGGGGAAGGGAGGAGGCTGATGCGCTGGAACACCTGGCCGGCAGGTTTGATAATTCACTGGTGGTGGCGGGAAAATATGATCTGCAGACTGAGCTGGCACTGATAAGCAGGGTGAAATTTATGATAAGCATGGATTCATCCAATATGCACATGGCGGCATTGTCGGGCATCCCCACGGTAAGCATATGGGGAGGCACTCACCCGGGTACCGGCTTTGCCCCCCTGGGTACACAGTCGCATCTGCAGATAGGGCTGAGACTGGAGGATCCTGATTGCAGGCCATGCACTGTATTCGGCAAAGGTGATTGTATAAGAGAAGATATTAAATACAGGTGTCTTGAGGATATAAGTCCTGATATGGTATATAATAAGATACAAGGGCTTATGTTCTGAGAAGAATACTTAGAGAGCTTATTTTTCTGAGCATAATACTAAAATAATTTTTATGTTCTGAGAAGAATACTTAGAGAGTTTATTTTTTTGAGCAGAATACAAAAAGAATTTTTATGTTCTGAGCTAAAGAATTAGAGGGCTGCATTTTTAACATTCACTTATTTACCTGTTCGGATAATGAATATATATTATCCACCAGCCTTTTCCAGCTGAATTTTTCTTTTTCAGTCCTGATACCTTCAGAGTATTCACTATGCCTGTTATTATTGAAGAAGTCAAGCAGTGCATCAGCCACTGCCTGCGGATCAGGACTTACAACATAGCCTCCCTTGCCGTGCGGAATAATCTCTGACAGTCCGCCCACATCAGTCACCAGCATGGGTTTGTTAAAATGATAGCCTATCTGTGTTACACCGCTCTGTGTGGCAGACCTGTAAGGCTGTGCTATTATATCGGAGGCACAGAACCAGCTGGCAACCTCGCTGTCAGGGACAAAAGAAGGATGGATAATAATATCCTTTTCCAGCCCGTGTTCTCTTATCATCTCATCATATGGCTCACGGGGTGTGTAAAATTCACCTGCCACAAGCAGCTTTATCTTCATATTCCTGAACGCCCTGTTTGCAAAAGCATTGATCATTATATCCAGACCCTTGTATTTTCTTATCAGGCCAAAGAACAGTATATACCTGTATCCGGGATCAAGCCCCAGTTTCTCAAGCGCCTGCTCACGGCTTATGCTTTCACCGAAGTTATCAAAGACAGGGTGAGGGGAGTATACCCGGGGTTTATCATTGTCAAAACTGCTGAGCTCACTGAGTACTGCTTCTGACATTGCAAGGAAGCCGTTTATATGCCTGACAAAATAATTGGTTAGGAGACTGTCGCCTGGCCTTCTCTCGTGAGGTATGATATTGTCCACTATGCTCAGGATCTTTGTATGCCCGTTTTTACCTATTATTCCGGCCATGGTGCCAAAGCAGGGAGCCATAAACGGAAGCCAGTACCTGAAAATTACAATATCCGGCCTTTCCTTCCTTATTCTTATTCCTGTTCTTATCCATGAGGGGGGCCAGATGGAGTTTATACTCCTGCTGATATCTGTGTGGGGACGCGCAGGAGAATCTGCATACTGGGTCTTGCCCGGGAACAGTATGCCGGGGTACTGCAGGGTGAAGGTCTCTATCCTGGCACTATCACCCCCGGCCTGCATTTCAGCGGCAAGCCTCTCGTTGAAAGAGGCAATCCCGCCGCGGAACGGATAGGCCGGTCCTATGATCACTGTCTTATACATTGTCTTTCGGTACTCCCGGTAAAGATAGTCAAGTAAGAACATGTTTGCCAGAAAGAGGGCTGTTAAAACAGTTTTTCAAAACAAAATATTTTCTGCTGTGCCTCCCATATACCAGCCACTAAGAGGGATACCACAATATATTGTAATTATTGAATATTATTGTATTTTAGTAAGTGCTAAGCTGTCAGGGACATGAAACAAACCAAAGAAGGGATATCAGGAAAAGATGAATTTTCTATCGGTGCTGATGAGTACCGGGTATTATTCGAATCAACCATGGATGTTCTTATTGTATACGATCCGTATACTGACCGTGTAGTAATGTGCAACATGGCGGCATGCAAACTCTTTGGCTATGATAAAAAAGAATGTTTTATGAAGCTGACACCGGCTGAGCTGTCAGCTGAATACCAGCCTGACGGAAGGTTATCATCAGAGGCTATGCCGGATATCTTTAAAAGGGTATTGAAAGAGGGGCAGCTCAGTGGTAAATGGCTATACAGGAGGAGGGGGGGACATACCTTTTTTGCTGATGTACAGCTGACGCGTATTGACTTTAGGAATAAAACAATGCTTCTTGCAAGTGCAAGGGATATTACTGAGCAGGCCAGGACAGAGGATGAGCTCAGGGACAATATGTTCAGCCTTGATGCGGCTGTGAATGGCACCGGGAGCGGTTTATGGGACTGGAATATAGCAAATGACAGTCTTATCCTTAATGATAACTGGTTCGGGATGCTTGGCTTTACGAGACAGGATTATGAAAAAAGATATGAGAAGTTCGGGTTTAAGACTTTTGCTGATTCACTGCATCCCGAAGACCTCCTGAAAGTGAAGGAAACACTAAAAAGTCATTATTCCGGGGAGAAGGATTATTACAAGGTTGAGCTAAGGATGAAAACGGCTGACAATGACTGGAAATGGATACTTGCAGCCGGCAGGGTATGTGAGTGGTCAGGTGATAAGCCTCTTAGAATGGTAGGCATACATACGGATATAGATTACCGGATGAAAATGGAGGAGAAGCTTAAGGAAGCCATAAGCAAAGCCCAGGAGAGCGAAAGACTTAAATCGGCCTTCCTGGCCAACCTGTCACATGAGATACGTACTCCTATGAATGGTATCACAGGTTTTATTGAACTGCTGGAGAGTGATGATATACCGGATAAGCAGAAGAAGCAATATCATGATACAATACGCGCCAGCTCCTACAGGCTGCTGGACATAGTCAATGATATAATGGACATGTCAAAGATTGAAGCCGGGCAACTGGAAATTTTTGAAGCGGCAGTCAACCTGGAAAGCCTGTTTGATGAAATGTACAGGGAGTATCTTCCTGTTATGCGCCCTAATGTTAAATTTACGGTGGAGAAGGGTGAGCTAAAAAACGGCCAGGATATTCTGACTGATCAAGCCAAGATACGCAAGGTGTTTGATAATCTTATATCCAATGCTGTCAAATTTACTACCGAAGGAACTATAGGTATTTCCTGTAAACAGGCAGGCGACAATATCGTCTTTTCTGTGGCGGATACGGGTGAGGGCATAGACCCCGGCTTGCATGATGCCGTTTTTGAGAGCTTCCGCCAGGCTGACATTCGGCCGGCCCGCCGCAGGGGAGGCACCGGACTGGGACTGTCAATATGCAGGGCTTATGTTGAAAAGATGGGTGGCAGTATATGGCTTGAATCAGAAAAGGGAAAGGGAAGCACATTTTATTTTACCCTGCCTTACAGGGCTGTTGAGGATAAGGAAGGGAAAGTGAGGGCTGGTGATAGTAAAGGAATCAACAAGGGGGGAGTGGTACTGGTTGTGGAGGATGAACTGTTCAACTATCTTTTTGCCGAACAGGTACTGAAAACCAGGGGATACCAGGTACTGCATTCCGAGACAGGCAGGGAGGCGATAGAATTTATCAGCCTTTACCCTGATATATCACTGGTAATAATGGACATACGCCTGCCTGATATTACCGGCTACGAGGCAACAAGGAAAATAAAGCAGATGAGGCCCGGGTTACCGGTAATTGCACTGACAGCCATGGCACTGTCAGGCGACAGGGAGTCAGCGCTGGAAGCCGGATGTGATGATTATCTTAAGAAACCCATAAGTAAAGAGAACCTGCTGGATTCTGTTTCGTATTTCATGTGAGTATATTTTATTTATTTCATTGGCCACATGGAACTTACCATTAAAAAATAATCATACTCTTAATGTGAAATAATGATGATTTTTTAATGGACGTTTCATGTGATTATATTTTATTTATTTCATTGGCCACATGGACCTTTCATGCAGAAGGGGTGAGGTAAAACCCTGTAAGGGTGTCAGCTGGCCAGCACCTCTGCTATTTCCAGCAAGCTGGGGTTGACGCTTTTGTGAAGCTTTATAGCCTTACGGAAGGGTACCAGCACAACTTCATTATTCTGCAAACCAACCATAACGCTTTTCTGATCGTCCATCAGTGCTTCCACGGCTGAATATCCCAGTCTGCTGGCTGTTACCCTGTCGAATGCGGAGGGATTGCCGCCCCGCTGCAGGTGGCCCAGGACGGTGATTCTTACATCATAACTTGGATAACGTTCTTTTACCCTGTTGGCCAGTGCATATGCCCCGCCTTCCTTATCCCCTTCGGCTACAATTACTATATTGCTTGCCCTCTGTCTTCTGCCGCTTTCCAGTAACTGGTTGAGTTTTTCCACTTCATCACTCACTTCGGGGATTATTATAGCTTCAGCCCCTGTGGCTATACCGCTGCGGAGGGCAATAAAGCCGGCTTCAGCACCCATAACTTCAATAAAGAACATCCTGTTATGTGCACTTGCCGTATCCCTTATCTTGTCAACGGCTTCAACAACGGTGTTGAGGGCTGTATCATAACCAATAGTGTAGTCAGTGCCGTAAAGATCATTATCTATTGTTCCGGGTATACCTACAAGGGGTATATCAAATTCTTCATTGAATATCCTTGCACCGGTGAATGTGCCATCACCGCCTATAACCACTACCCCATTAACACCTATCTCTTTTAAATTATTATATGCTATCTGCCGCCCTTCAGGAGTTTTAAACTCCATGCACCTGGCTGTCTTGAGTATTGTGCCACCGCGCTGAATAATATCGCTTACATCATTGCTCCATAGAGGCATAAAGGATTTCTCAATCAATCCCCTGTAACCTTCCCTGATGCCTATCACTTCCAGTTTGTTATATATGGCCGTTCGTGTGACAGCTCTTATGGCCGCATTCATTCCCGGTGCGTCACCACCTGATGTCAGAACAGCTATCTTTTTTAACTTTGTCATTTTTTAACTATATTTTTTAACGCTACAAAAGTAATTTATTTATCCGGTAATAATTAAATTCTTTAATCACCTGTCATTTTAATTTTATCTGCCACTTTCCTGATAAGCCATCCGGGGGTTGATGTGGCACCGCTAACGCCTACCGAGCTTACTCCTTCTAACCACGAATAATCAATCTCTGAGTCGTCTGAAATAAAATACGAGTCAGGATTAACCCCCTTGCACACCTGGTAGAGCATTTTGCCGTTTGAGCTGCTTTTACCGCTGACAAATATTATTATGTCGTATTCAGCACAAAATTTCTTTAAGCGCGGCTCCCTGTTTGCAACCTGGCCGCAGATGGTGTTATTTACCTGCAGCATAAGATCAGGGTCATGGCCTGCCATTTTATATTCCTTTTTCAGGGCCTTTATCAGTTCAGCATATCTCTCCCTGCTTTTAGTGGTCTGGGAGAAAATTACGGCCGGACGGTTAAAATCAACCATTTCTATATCTTCCAGTCCGGATAATAATATTGATTCACCACCTGTCTGTCCTAATAAGCCTATAACCTCAGCATGCTTTTTCTTACCAAAAAGCAGTGTCTGGTGTTGTTCGCTGTAATTAATTCTGACATCCTTAATCATTTTTTGTATTCTCCTGACAATGGGACAGGTAGCCTCAATTAATTCAATATTGTTATCAGCTGCTATATCATATGTTTCAGGTGGCTCCCCATGTGCCCTGATCAGCACTTTTTTATTGCGCAGCTTCCGGAACTCATCCCTGTCTATGGTTATCAGTCCCCGTCGTTCCAGCCTTTCAACCTCGGCTTCATTATGTACAATGTGGCCCAGGGAGAATATTTCCTCTCCTGCATCAAGAGCTTCTTCCGCCATTTTAATTGCCCTTTCCACTCCAAAGCAGAACCCGGAATGCTGTTCTATCTCAACCTTCATTTTCCTGTCTTTTCCTTTAATATCTTCCTGAACCATTCCATCTGCTGGCTTACTGTCATGTCAGAGTTGTCGAGCAGCAAGGCATCATCTGCCTTCTTCAGAGGGCTTAGCTCCCTGCCTGAGTCAATGCTGTCCCTTTCGGATATATTGGCAAGCACCTCATCAAAGTCAGCTTCAATACCTTTCTCCTGCAGCTCTTTAAATCTCCTCATGGCCCTTACCTCCTCAGATGCTGTCATAAAGATCTTAATGTCAGCTTCAGGAAAAACAACCGTGCCAATATCCCTTCCATCCATAACAATACCCTTCAGCATGGCTGTTTCTCTCTGCATTGCAACGAGCTTTTTACGGACAGGCCCTATCCTGCTTATAATACTTACAAATGATGCTACCTTTTTCTGCCTTATCTCCTTTTCTACATTTTCGCCATTAAGGTATGTCTCGTGCTGACCGGTGTCAGCATTATACCTGAATGAAATATTAATATCTGTTATACTGTCAATTATATCCTTTTCTTTAAGCACGGATTCTGAGATATAAGCCCTGCGCATACAGAAAAGGGTAACTGCCCTGTACATGGCTCCGCTGTCAATATACAGGTAGCCCAGTTCTTTTGCTATTGCCCTGGCAAAGGTGCTCTTGCCACATGAGGAATAGCCGTCGATTGCGATAATTAATTTTTTTTTCATTAACTGATTATTAGTGGCTCAAAGGTAAGAAATTCCTCTTATCTGAAGCTTTTAAACAGTGCTGGTTTAATCAGCAGGGAGAAATTTGTGGATGATCCGGCCAGGTGATACCTGGCCCTGCTCAGGCTTATGTCAACGGATGAAGTCATAATGCCGGCACCAATGCTGAACCCCACGGTTGACGCCCTGGCTTCATGCAGGAGTTCCTTTCTTCGCTGGTAATTAAAGCCGGCCGAGATAAAGAAATTTTCGCCTGGTATCAGTTCGGCCCCGAAGATAAGGTGACGCATTATGTTCTCAGCTATCTCTTCGATGCCGGTATACCCTGTATTCTCTTTCTGTCCGGTATATTCGTGTATTAGGTCATATTTCTCCAGGTGCCTGGCGGTAAGGCTGAAACGAAAGGGGGCATGCCTGAGCCTGCTGCTTATGCCTGCCATTATCTCAAACGGAAGTTTTTCATTATTGCCTGTATATTTTTTTAACTGGAATCCCATATTTCTGATGACCAGGCCTGCGCTCAGCAGGCCGTCGGGACTTCTATACGATGCTCCGGCATCCAGGGCCAGGCCAAGCGAGATATGGTTTTCGAGCTGGGATAATATTGGTTTAAGGTTTATCCCAAAGCTGAACGATGAATCAATCTGTCTTGCATATATTATATTAAAGGCATATTCCGAGGCCGTAAAACTGCCGTTTATATTGCCTTCTTCGTCAGCCCTGTCAAACTTTCCGTAATTAAGATAATTAATGCCTGCGGTAAATGAACCAAGGCTGTCAGAATAATGTGAGTACAGGGCAGAGCCGTAATTGATGCCGGCAAAATAATTCACATAATTCAATGCCAGCCTGCCATGTGACATTTCACCTGACAGGGCGGGATTGATCATAGCCAGTGTGGGGTCCTGGCCGAATGTGGAAATATTGAATCCGCCCAGTGATGATATATAGGCATTGGGACCCAGGTTCAGAAATTCATATATATTATCTCCCCCTGTTTGTGAGTGTATACCGTTTACACTGAATGATAATATGAGCGCTATTACAATTTGCCTCATGCGTTTATTGGTTTATTCAGCTTATTCATGCGACTGTTTACCAGGTACATGTTCATAATCCATAGGCCAGGTGAAGTAAAAATATCCGGTAATAGTTTAACGCCTGTCCGGGATAAATATTATTGGTAAATATATAGTATTAATGCCTGTTAATCTCTCCGTCTGTGATTTTTTGGTTAATGGAACTTATAATGGCATAGACAAGTGCGGATGCCGTAATGCCGAAAATTATCGGGTCAAGTCCCATAGGCAGCTCAAGTGGCAATACTATAAGGAGAAATGTTACTGATCCGCCTGATATCATTGACCACAGCGATCCTGTCTTATCCGGGTTTTTCGTGAAGAGGGCAGCCAGGACGGGGATTATCATACCCGATACCATAAATGAATAGGAATGGAGCATCAGCTCAAGCACATTGGGCATCTTCATTGCAAGCAGTAATGCGGTTACTCCTATAATAAGGGTAAAAAGCTGTGAAAGCCTGAGGCTGTTTTTTGCTTCATGCTTGCGCAGGATATCAGTTATGATATTGCCTGATGAGGCCATAAGACAGCTGTCAGCTGTAGACATTATGGCCGAGAAGTATGCCGATAAGACCAGTCCCATCAGTCCAACCGGCAGGATGGTGCGCAGCAGGGCAGGCAATCCCATCTCCGGGTCTATCATACCACCCATAGTGAATTCCGTGAGCATCCCGGCATCCAGGGCCACCCTGGAGAAGAGTCCCAGCAAAACACCGGTGAAAGCCATAACAGGGTATTCAAACAGACCTGCAATAAACCATGCCCTCTGTGCCGTCCTTTTATCTTTTGAGGCGTAAATCCGCTGGTACAGCGTCATGCCTATAAACCATATTGGTATTATGGTAAAGGCCCAGTTAAGTATCTGTTGCCATGTTACATTGGTAAGGGTCAGGAATTCAGGTGAAACAGTATCCCTGATGGCTGTAAAACCTCCCAGTTTAATATAGCTGACAGGTATTGCTATGAATATGAGTCCGGACAGCAATATTATCCACTGAATGGTATCTGTGTAGATAACAGCTTTCAGACCTCCCACCACCGTATATGTAACAGCTATTATACCCATTATCAGCAGGGCTTTGTTAAGTGAGAGATCAAGAAATGTTGCTGAGGCCAGTTTGGCTCCTGCAAGTATCTGTGAGCTTGTGAAGCCCAGGTATCCTATTGCCGAAATAATGCCTGCAATAAGGGCAACTCTTTTGTCATACATAACTTCAAGGAACTGGGGAAAGGACAGCAGGCCCCTGGCCCTTGCCAGATCGGATACTTTAGGGATTAGGAGCACTGCACTTAGCCAGGCACCTATCAGCCCGGTGAAAAGCAGCCAGCTTCCTGATAGTCCCATTATAAAGCCCAGTCCGCCCAGACCGATGGAGAATCCTCCTCCCACATCCGTTGCAACCACTGACAGTCCTATATGCAGGCTGCTCATCCCACGGCCGCCAACATAATAGTCGTCAGTAGTCTTGTTCCTTTTAAGAAAATAAAAACCCACGCCAAGAACAGCAATAAGGTATAATCCGAAAATACTCAGGTCAATCCAGTGCATATTATTATTTTAATGATTTGTATAATATGTTCATACTCTCAATATTGCCTGATATGTTTGTGTTTTTTATCAGTGTCCCGGTATATTTATAACCCTGCCTTAAAAAAGTTTTGTTCATTGGCAGTGAGTTAAGTCTTGCTATTGTATACAGTGTTTTTATATCAATACTTTTCATATGTTTTTCCATCTCCTGCAGCAGTATTATGGAGAGTTTTTTTCCCCTCTGGGATTTCAATACTGCAAAATCAGTCATTTCCGCACAGAGGTTATCGGTATCTATCTCCGCTGACGATATAGCAATGAATTTATTTTTCTTATCCCTGATACCAAAGTACCTGGTGTTTTCGCGCATTGAACTGATGATGAATTCAGGATCGTGGACGGGGAAGGGATATGTTTCAAATACCTGTCTGAACAGGGCAGCTGCTTGTTCAGCTTCTTCCTCCCTGACAGCTTCTATACGGTGTTTGCCTTCAGGTATTGGTTTATCCGTTGCATAACCCTCATTCAGTATATTGCTGAATTTTTCCAGCATACCTGTTTCGATGCCCCTGAGCCTGTCCGAGTTGAGGAATTTAGATACAAAATGGATATCTTCCTCACCCCTTATATATCCGGGTATGTATGCCTCGGAGATATAACCGCTGGCTTTAAAAACAGGCAGGGCCCACAGTGGTATGCGTGCAAATATTTTTCCGTACTTATTCTTATGCGCCAGGTCATCCATCCCGCTTATAATGGAAGGGAAATCATTATCCGCCAGCTTCATAAGGTATATCCTGTCATTATATTTACCATGCTGGAGTACAGATCCCTTATCTGTTGTTACCAATCTGTCTGTCATCTTATTCTCTTTTTTTATGCCTTATATTATCATCCGGTATAAGTGAAATGGTTTTGTCCTGGTCCGATAGTAACTTCTCAATACCCAGTGCAGCATACTCATCAGCACCATCAAGCTGCAGGTCAAGGTTGCATGCCTCACAGTTCCTGTCACAAAATTTAGCTTCATAGCTCTCAGGCTCACGATAGCTTGTGATTATGCCCTCATAATTTCTGAGTACAACTTTATTGGTGGACCATGAAATGATATAATTGGGCATCACCGGTATCTTTCCTCCCCCTCCCGGTGCATCAATAACATATGTTGGTACGGCAAGCCCGCTGGTATGCCCTATCAGGCTTTCCATTATCTCAATACCTTTTCCCACAGGGGTCCTGAAATGTGACAGGCCTTGCGAGAGATCGCACTGGTAAAGGTAGTACGGTCTGACCCTGTTCTCAACAAGTTTGTGCACGAGTGATCTCATTATCCTGGGACAGTCATTTATGTCGGCCAGCAGCACAGACTGGTTTCCCAGGGGGAAGCCTCCGTCAGCCAGCATAGCCAGTGCCTCACGCGATGAACTGGTTATTTCCCTGGGGTGATTGAAGTGGGTGTTTATCCATACCGGCTGATGCTTCTTAAGTATGTTTACCAGCTCGCTGGTTATCCTGTATGGCAGGACTACCGGCATCCTTGTTCCTATACGGACTATCTCCACATGCTCGATCTTTTTAAGTTCGCCCAGGAGCCAGTCAATATAACTGTCGGGGAGCATAAGAGGATCACCGCCGGAAAGGAGTACATCCCTTATGGCCGGTGTCTTCTTTATATATTCAATACCTTTTTTCAGCTGGTCTTTTGAAGGTATATAGTCTATATCCCCAACCTTCCTTTTCCTTGTGCAATGCCTGCAATACATTGAACAGATATTACTTACATGGAAAAGGACCCTGTCGGGGTACCTGTGGGTCAGCCCCTCAACCGGGCTGTCCTTATCTTCAGCAAGCGGGTCTTTGAATTCAGAATCGTGAACAGTAAGTTCACTTATACCACCAAAGGCCTGCTTGAAAACCGGGTCCCTGCGGAAATTATCGGGATTGATTAATGATATATAATAGGGAGTTACGGATAAGGGAAATTTTTCAAAAGTCTTTTCCAGTTCCTCTCTTTCTTTATCCTCAAACTTAACACCGGTAAGGTGCTCAAATTTATCAATGGATCTTATTGAATGCTTTAATTGCCAGCGCCAGTCTTTCCAGCTGGAAATATTACTGTTCTCTTCTATCTTATTTGCAATGGACTGCTGTCCTTTATTGAATATTGACATAGTGTCTTTATGAATTTACTTTGATGACAAAAGTAGCCATATAAAGACAAAATCCAAAGAGAGGGACTGAAGCACAGGGTTGGCTACGTGTCATAACACAATAATATACAGCCACTTATAAAAGGGATGGTGTTTGCCGGGCTAATCATCCTGTCACAGCATGGCTTATGGATTAATAGCCTCCTTTAATTTCCTTTTTCCTGAGATGCGTATCTGTGCCATATAAAGACCGATGATCATAATCAGGATTCCGGCAAATTTTTCTATGGTAATTATTTCATTTATTGTGTAATAGGCAAAACCGGCCGTCAATACAGGTATAAGGTTGGCAAAAAGATTTGCCCGGGTTACACCTATAACCCTGACCGTATAGCCGAAGAGAATAAAAGCACCGCAGGATGCAAAGATGGCCAGCTGGGCAACCGCTATCAGGGCTTCGGCATTAAATACCATATCCTTCAGGTAGCTGCCTTCGGATATTAAAAATACCGGGATAAAAAGGCTCAGTCCTATAATGTTTTGCACATTTACTATGAATACAGGCCTGTAATTATTTGCCAGTCGCCGTAATATCAGCGAGTAACCCGTGGCACACATTACTGCCAGGAACATCAGTATTACACCCTTTGTATTGAAGGAAAGATTGCTCTTGCCGGCAACTGTAAAAATAAAAATACCCGTAAAGGATACTATAATGCCAATGTAATTAAACATGCTCAGTTTCTCCCTGAAAAGTATAAGTGCTCCTATAGCCGTAAAAATTGGGATTGTTGCTATAATAACAGAGGCAACTGTGGAAGAAACAAAGGATAGGCCGTAACTCTCGAAGATAAAATACAGGAAGGGCTCAAAAAGGGCAATAAAAAAGAAGTAAATCCTGTCCTCTTTTCTTATCTTTTCAAACCTCTTTGTAATAAACAGGAACAGGCTCAGTACAATTACCGCTGTTGACAGGCGGAAGAAAACTATAGTAAGGGGCCGGTATGCCTGGTTTGCAACCTTAAACCATACATACGAAAAGGCAAAGAATGCCATTGAAAATAAAATTGCAATATATGCTTTTGTTAACCTGCCCAAAGCCTCCGTTTTTTATTGACGGCGAAATTAGAAATTTTATTGGAAATACGTAGCCCGCCTGAAGCAGCAGGGAAATAAAAGTGCTATTATCTTTTTTCGAACATGCTTTTGAGCTTTTCCGGACTCTATTTTGCAGCCGGTTATATATCAGCAAATTATACTATTGTCCTGTTTCGAACTCATACAAAAAGGCAATAATGCCAGGGTTTGTTGGTCATGCATTTTTTTATATATTTGTTCGCTCAAAAGGTTAGATATGAGAGGGTTAATTTTTATATTTAAGCTGGTAATTAGCTATAAAACATAACATTAAATTTAAAACCATCGATACATGAAAATCCTTGTGTGCATCAGTAATGTTCCTGATACAACGACTAAAGTAAAGTTCACCGATAATAATGAGCTTGATACTGCCGGGATACAATGGGTAATTAACCCATGGGATGAGTTATCCCTCACCCGTGCGCTTGAATTGAAAGACAGCAATCCCGGACTTATTGAGTCGGTGACGGTTGCCCATGTAGGACCTGTCTCTTCGGAGCCTGTAATACGTAAAGCCCTGGCCATAGGTGCTGACAGCGCTATAAGGGTTGATGCCGTACCGCTTGATGCTTATTTTGTGGCATCCCAGCTGGCCTCTGTTGTGAGGGCGGATAATTTTGATATTATTCTCTGCGGCATTGAATCCAGTGATTTTAACGGATCGACAGTAGGAAGTATGCTGGCCGAGTTCCTGGATTATCCTTCTGTGTCCGCGGTATCCGGAATAGAGATAGAAAACGGGGATATACTGATTACCCGAGAGATTGATGGAGGAAAAGAGCTTGTGACTGTCCCAACACCCTTTGTTGCAGTTGTACAGAAAGGAATCGCAAAAGAACCAAGGATAGCAGCTATGAGGGGTATTATGATGGCCAGGTCAAAGCCGGTTAAAATGGTAGAGCCGGAGGAAACGGAAGCGCTTACAGAGCTTGTCTCCTACGAGATGCCGCCTGAAAAAGAAGACTGCCGCTTTATTGATGCTGATAAACCGGAAGAGCTGGTTGATATCCTGCAGAACCAGGAGAAGGTCATTTAAAATTACTGTTTAATTAAATAAGAAATATTATGTCTGTATTAGTATATACCGAAAACTGGGACGGAAAATTTAAGAAATTATCATACGAGCTTATATCATATGCCAGGGGGATAGCTGATATGCTTGACTACCCGGTCATAGTCGTGTCAATAGGTGATGTGGAAAGCGGCGAACTGGAGAAACTGGGTAAATACGGAGCTTCAAGGATACTAAGCATAAAGAGCCCGCAGCTTAAGGGTCTGGACAGCAGGGCCTACAGCGCCATACTGGCTGATATGGCAGGGAAAAATGATGCAAAAGTGATTGTGATGGCTAATAATAACACCGGCAAGGCCCTGGCTCCCAGGTTGTCAGTTCGTCTTAAAGCAGGTGTTGGAGCAGGGGTAGGCAGGCTGCCTTCATCAACAGAGCCTTTTACAGTAAACAAAAGGGTGTATTCGGGTAATGCTTATGCCAATGTTATTATTAAGTCGGAGATAAAGATTCTTACCCTGGCACAAAACTCGTATGAGATTACTGAATCACCTGCTGAAGCCGAAATAGAAGAAATAAGCTATGATATTGATAAGGACCTTATCAGCACGGATATCAGGGATGTAAGAAAGCAGAGCGGCAAGCTGCTGCTTACTGATGCCAGCATCGTTGTTTCCGGGGGAAGGGGTATGAAATCACCTGACAACTGGGCACCC
Source organism: Bacteroidales bacterium (assembly GCA_046542595.1). GTDB lineage: Bacteria > Bacteroidota > Bacteroidia > Bacteroidales > VadinHA17 > UBA9300. The sequence continues at coordinate 16,542 of JBKHBA010000006.1, forward strand.
CTGGAAGAGCTGGCTGAGCTGCTAGGCGGTACCACAGCCTGTTCCCGGCCTGTGTCGGATGAGGGCTGGAGACCGCATGAGGAGCATACCGGGCAGACGGGCAAGATAATAGCTCCTGACCTGTATATAGCCGTAGGTATCTCGGGGGCAACCCAGCATATAGCGGGTGTGAGCTCATCTAAATGTATAGTGGCGATTAATAATGATAAGGATGCCCCTGTTTTTGAGTCGGCGAAATATGGCATTATCGCTGATGCTATGAAGGTATTACCCGCCCTTAATGAGGCGGTGAGGAAGGTGAAATCCAGGTAAACACCTGTTCAAAAAACAGTGATATGTCTAAGCAGATTGTTTTCGCGTTAGTACTGATTATTACCCTGGGTGTTTTTTCATATACAGCACTCAGGCTGGTACGTTTTTTTAAACTTACAAAACCGGCTTTCCCTGTAAAGGATATCCGCAAAAGGCTTGCTGTGACAATGAAGGTTGCTTTCGGGCAGTCAAAGATTTTCCGGCTGCCTGTCATTGGCTTTTTTCATGCGCTGGTTTTCTGGGGATTCTGTGTTATCCTGCTGGGCAGCATTGAAATGATAATTGATGGACTTGCCGGCACCGAAAGAATATTTAGATCCCTGGGTATAATGTATGATATAATAATTGCTTCCGGGGATGTCTTTGCATTGCTGGTGGCCGTTTCAATACTCATCTTCCTTGCACGGAGGTTATTCTTTCATATAAGCAGGTTTGAAGGTGCGGAGATGAAAAAAGCATCACATATAGATGCCAGTATAGCCCTGACCATGATATTATTGCTTATGCTCAGCCTTCTTGGTATGAACGCAGCCTGGTATGCATATAATATTAAAACAGGACATGAAGTGGCAGGCGTGTTTCCTGTCAGCTCCCTGCTGGCAGAGGTTTTTACGAATGCCGGAGCGGAAGAAATTTATATGCAGCATGAAATATACTGGTGGGTACATATCCTGCTTATATTTATCTTTGCCAATATGCTGCCATACAGCAAGCACTTCCATGTGTTTATGTCTGTTCCCAATGTCTTTCTTTCCAGGTTGCGGCCGCTGGGCAAGATAGTTAATATGGATAGTGTGACCAGGGAGGTCAGGCTGATGCTTAATCCGGATACAGCCTTCAGTGCGGCCCCTGATGATACACCGCCTGAGAGGTTCGGTGTGAAGGATGTTGAGGATGTAACATGGAAGAACTACCTCGATTCCCTGTCATGTACCCAGTGCGGCAGGTGTACATCTGTTTGTCCGGCCAGCATTACCGGCAAAAAGCTCTCACCAAGGAAGATTATGATGGACCTGCGTGCCCGTATGGATGAGAAAGGCCCCGGTCTTGTTGCTGAAGGAAGGGATTATGACGATAGCAGGAGCCTCCTGGGGGATTATATCACCATGGAGGAACTCTGGGCCTGTACAACATGTAATGCCTGTGCCGAAGAATGCCCTGTTAATATCAACCATCCTGAACTGATAATTGATATGAGAAGGTATCTTGTAATGGAAGAAGGGCAGGCTCCGGGTGAAGTAAAGGCAGTATTCAATAATATTGAAAATAACGGGGCCCCCTGGCAGTATTCATCTGAAGACCGGATGCAGTGGGCCCGGAATATCGAAATAAAGATCAAGGAACCCCAATAATCCCTTATATGGAAACAAAAAAGATTGAAGTGCCTGTGATGGCAGAGCTGGCCGGTAAAGGAGAGAAGGTGGAATATCTTTTCTGGGTTGGTTGTGCAGGTGCCTTTGATGACAGGTATAAGAAGGTAGCTGCTGCCTTTGCCAGGATACTGTCCTTCCTCAATGTCAGCTATGCGGTGCTGGGTAAGGAAGAGACATGCACGGGAGACCCTGCCAGGAGAGCGGGCAACGAGATGGTGTACCAGATGCAGGCCATGCAGAATATAGAAACATTCAAAGCATATGATATAAAAAAGGTAATAACCATCTGCCCGCATTGTTATAATATTTTCAAAAATGAATACCCTGACCTGGGCGCTGATTTTGAGGTTATAAGCTATGTGAGTTTTCTTGATGATATGGTAAAGGTGGGAAGGCTGAAACTGGACAGCAGTGTTCTGGGCGACAAGCTTATAAGTTATCATGACCCCTGTTACCTCGGGAGAGCTAATAATATTTACGAGGAGCCAAGGTCACTATTGAAGAGTGTCAGCCCGGAGCTGAGAGAGATGAGACGCAATAAGAGCTTTGCCCTGTGTTGCGGGGCCGGTGGAGCGCAGATGTTCAAGGAGGCAGAAAAAGGGGATAAGGAGGTTTTTATTGAAAGAACGGAAGAAGCCCTTGAGACGGGAGCCGGCATTATTGCAACAGCCTGTCCTTTCTGTATGACCATGATAACAGATGGCCTCAAGTATAAAAACAGGGAGGAAGAGGTTGAAAACATGGATATAGCTGAAATTATCGCAGAAGCACTGGAAATATAGATTATTAATTAAAATAAACCAATTGAAATGGAAGATAACAAACTGCTTAAAAGTGGAGAATTCCTGGTACGTGATGTCGATCCCGCAGATGTATTTATCCCGGAGGAATATGATGAAGAACAGTTAATGATAGCACAGACATGTAAGGATTTTCTTGATGCCGAAGTCTATCCCCGGCTGGATGACCTCGATAAGGGTGACCGTGAGCTGATGAAATCATTGCTTAAAAAAGCAGGCGAACTGGGGCTGATGGGCATATCAATAAGTGAAGAATATGGTGGGTTCGGGCAGTCTTTTGTTACCCAGATGCTTGCTGCTGAAACCATTGGAGCAGCTTATTCCTTCTCAGTGGCTTTTATGGCCCATTGTGGTATAGGCACTCTGCCCATACAATATTTTGGTAGTGAGGACCAGAGACAGAGGTATGTAAGCAAACTGGCTACAGGTGAGTTGCTGGGGGCTTACTGCCTTACAGAGCCTGGAGCAGGCAGCGATGCCAACTCAGGCAAATCGAACGCCATACCTTCTGAGGATGGCAGTCATTATATACTCAACGGTCAGAAGATGTGGATAACCAATGCCGGCTTTGCAGACACACAAACGGTCTTTGCCAAGATAGAAAATGACAGGGTGCTCAGCGCTTTTATAGTTGACACCGGAAGTGAGGGAGTGGTTATTGGTCCGGATGAGCATAAAATGGGGATTAAAGGATCCTCAACAGCACAGATATACTATAACGATGTAAAAGTGCCTTCCTCCAATCTGCTGGGAAAAAGGGGCGAAGGCTTCAGGATAGCGCTCAGTATATTGCATATGGGAAGGATAAAGCTTGGAGCCAACGTGATCGGGGCAGCCAAGAAGGCTATTATTGACTCTGTTCAGTATGCCAGTGAGAGGAAACAGTTTGGTAGTGCCATAGCCACCTTCGGGGCAATCAAACATAAGCTCGCTGAGATGGTGATAAGAACATTTGCAGCTGAATCGGCTACATACAGGGTAAGCAGGGATATTGACAGGCTGACGGAGATTTATAAGTCTGAAGGCTGTGAGAAAGGACGTGCTTCTATTGATGCCATAGCCCATTATGCAGTGGAAGCTGCCATACTGAAGGTTTATGGCTCGGAAATGCTGGATTTTGTTGCCGATGAAGCGGTGCAGATACATGGTGGCATGGGTTATTCCTCCGAGATGGATGTTGAAAGGGGTTACCGCGATTCACGAATTAACAGGATATTCGAAGGTACAAATGAGATAAACAGGATACTGGTAGTTGATACTGCTATGAAAAGGGCAATGAAAGGGAAGTACGGTCTTTTTGATGAAGCGGAAAAGCTTGCTGAAGATCTTTCCTCTGTGCCGGTTTACAGGAGAAAGGATGAAGATGATTCCTTTACCGCCAGCTCAGGATATACAGGCAATATGAAAAAAATTGCACTGCTGCTGCTGAATACAGCTTCCAAAATATACGGACGTAAACTGGTGCATGAGCAGGAGGTGCTTAATAATATTTCCGATATAATAATGGAAATATATATAGCCGAATCGCTGGCTTTGAGAGTGAAAAAGATTGCAGATATGAAAGGAGAGGCAGGTATTTACAAACATATACTTGATGTTTATGTTTATGATTCTGTGCAGCAGGTGCGCAAAGCCGCCCTGGACGCTGCCTATTCAATTGAAGACGGGGATGTAACAGCCGGGTTGCCTGGAGTTATCAGCAGCCTGGCGGAAACCGGAGGCGTGAATGTGAAGGAAGCCCGCAGGCTTATCGCTGATAAGCTGATAGATGATAATACCTATAAATTCTGATCGTATCAGTAAAGGTTTTTATATAAGCCTGTCAAATAATGATCATAACAGGCAGGTTTTTCTAAGCCCTTAAATTCTGATCATAACATACAGGATAACATAAGAGTTATAATCACTAATTAAAGACCCCCTGAAGCAGGGGTCTTTTTTTATCCTTTAATTATCAGCCTGAAAAACATGCTGTGTTATCAGAAAAACTGCTTCAGCATGAATATAATCAGGGGTAATATCTTATCTTGCTATAT
>JBKHBA010000257.1:0-3991 GCA_046542595.1 Bacteroidales bacterium
TATTCACAGCTTTGATATTTCTGGCGGGCACAGCCACAGCACAGAAATATGCTTTTGTAGATACTGAATATATCCTTAATAATATCCCCAGCTATGCGGCAGCCCAGGAAAGACTGGATGAGCTGTCAGAGGGCTGGGAAAAGGCGATAAACGATGCATATGAGATGGTGGAGCAGATGTATAAGGATTACCAGAATGAAGTGGTGCTGCTGTCGCGCGAGGAAAAGACCAGGCGCGAAGAAGAGATCATAAATAAAGAGCAGGAAGCAAAGGAGCTCCAGACCCGGTATTTTGGGGTGGAGGGCGAACTGTATAATAAGAGGCAGGAACTGGTGCAGCCAATACAGGATGAAATATATAATGCTGTAAAAGAAATTGCTGCCAGTGGTAATTATGCAGTGATATTTGATACCTCTGCAGGTATGAATATGCTGTATACAGACCCCAGGTATGATCTTAGTGATGAAGTGCTTGAAAAGTTAGGTTATAATAATTAATTAATTACATTTGCAATGTTTAATATAAAAATGACAACGATGAAGAAACTAATTGGACTGCTGGCAATGATAATGATTTTATCATTCAGCCAGAATGCAACAGCGCAAGACTATAAATTCGGACATATAAACTCTGACGAGCTATTCTCACAAATGCCAGAAAGGGATACTATAGTGGACCAGATGACGGCCCTGCAGACCGAATTGCAGAATACTCTGGAAGCCATGCAGGTCGAATATAATAATAAGCTCAATGATTATACTGAGAATGTTGATAACCTTTCGGATATAGTACGTCAGACCAAGGAAGAAGAGCTGATGGGACTGCAGGAGAGGATAAACAACTTTTCGCAGAATGCCGATCAGCAGCTGCAGCGGCAGCAGCAGCAGCTGATGCAACCCATAGTTGAACGAGCAGAAAAGGCAATAGCCGATGTGGCCAGGGAGAATGGGTTTACATATATTTTCGATCTTTCACGCGGACCGATAATCTATTTTGATGAAGAGAAAAGTGAGAATATAATTGAAAAGGTGAAAACCAGGCTGGGTATACAGTAAAAATTAATGATATAATGCGGATGACCATCCCCGGCGGATGGTCATTTTTTCGTTATGAATAAAGTGAATAAACCTGCTAATAATAATCCTGTCGGAATATTTGACTCCGGGGTGGGTGGTCTGACGGTGGCACATGCCATAAAACAGATACTTCCAGGTGAGCAACTGGTGTATTTCGGAGATACGGCCCACCTGCCATATGGTGATAAGTCAGAGGGTGCCATTATTAATTACAGCCGTAGGATAACGGAATTCCTGATAGGGCACGGGGCCAAGATTATCCTTGTGGCCTGTAACTCGGCTTCTGCTTCAGCCTATTCAGTGCTGCAGGAGGAGTATGGAGATAAGGTGCTGATTCTGGATGTTATCGGACCGGTTATAGACTATATTGCATCAAAAGAATATTCAAGGGTAGGTGTTATCGGAACAAAAAGAACTATCAGTTCAGGCACCTATGAGTCAGAATTTAAAGACAAAATGCCGGGCACAGAGGTTATGTCGCTCGCTACCCCGCTGCTGGTGCCAATGATAGAAGAAGGCTTTATCTTTGATGATATATCAAATGCCATAATCCGTACTTACCTTTCTGACAGGAGACTTTCCGGATTAGAAGCACTGGTGCTGGGATGCACACATTACCCGCTTATACGAAACCAGATCAGTAAGTTCTATGATTTCGATATTGAGGTTGTTGACTCAGCCCGTGTGGTGGCCCTGGAGCTAAGAAGAATGCTTGAAGATAATAAGCTGCTTAATACGGGAACTGCAAAACCGGCAGATAAATTCTATGTGTCTGACTACACAGAATACTTCGGCAAAATAGCGCGTATGTTTTTCGAGAAAGATGTTTCCCTGGAGGTAAAAGACCTGTGGATATAGAATATTGCTGCTTACACTTACCCGGTATATCTATGCCGGTTATTATACGGTATAAATAAATTTATGGAATGCAGATTATGTAATTCAGACAGGCTGAAATTACTCTTTTTACAGGGTGATCAACTGCAGTATAAGTTTTACAGGTGTATGGAATGCGGGCTTGTATAAGCAATTTCCTTTATAACAGAATATGGATAGGCACCAGGGGCGGGAGCTATTATAAGAAAACATGACCAAAATCATGTTCGAAAAAGTGTTTTTTTTGAATTTTCACAAATGAATTTGCTTAATTTTGCATGAGTGATCAGGGCAATTTTTTAAGCATCGAAACCATAAAAAAAGAATACTTACAATTTTTCAATGCATATGGCTAATTTATAATATTCGTATGCATTTATTTTTACGAATTTGTTATTGCTTTTAGTATAATAAATATGTTGATTGTATCTTTGATTTAAATCTATTTCTATAAAAAAAAATTATGAGTAAGAGTGAGCGAGTCATCGAACGGGAAGAAGTAGTAATACGTTTCTCGGGAGATTCAGGTGACGGTATGCAGCTTACCGGAACATTATTTTCCAATACTTCAGCACTTTTTGGTAATGACCTTTCTACCTTCCCGGATTATCCTGCAGAGATACGGGCACCCCAGGGTACGGTTGGAGGGGTATCAGGATTCCAGGTTCACGTTGGGCACTCCGAGGTCTTTACCCCCGGTGATTATGCCGATGTACTGGTCGCAATGAATCCGGCAGCAGTTAAGGCAAATGCAAAATTTACCCGTAAGGGCGGTACAATTATTATTGATGAGGATAATTTTACCGATAAAAACATCAAAAAGGCAGGGTATGACAGCGATCCCAGGAAAGGCGACGAGCTGAGCGAGTACAATGTTATCTCCGCGCCCATAAGCACTATGGTTAAGGAGATACTGAAAGATTATGGTCTTGATCCCAAGACAGTGCTGCGTACCAAGAATATGTTTGCCCTGGGAATGGTGTACTGGCTGTTTGGCCGCGACCTGGAGTATACAGAAGAGTATTTCAAGGGTAAGTTCAGTAAGAGACCCAGGATCATAGAAGCTAACAGTGCCGTTCTAAGGGCAGGTTATCATTACGGTGAGACAATTGAAGCTATGAGCCCTGTTTATAAGGTCAGTCCAGCCGATATTGAAAAGGGACTGTACCGTACCATTGACGGTAACACCGCTACTTCGTGGGGACTGCTGGCTGCAGCAGAGAAGGCCGGGCTGGAACTTTTTATCGGCTCATATCCCATTACCCCGGCTACGGGAATACTGGAGACACTTGCAGCGCGTAAGGACCTGGGCGTAAAAAGCTTCCAGGCAGAGGACGAGATAGCAGGTATATGTACTGCCATAGGAGCCAGCTTTGCAGGTGATCTGGCAGTGACATCCACATCCGGACCCGGACTGGCACTTAAATCCGAGGCCCTGGGCCTGGCCGTTATGACCGAGCTGCCTCTTGTGCTTGTTAATGTACAGAGGGGAGGACCATCAACCGGACTGCCTACAAAGACAGAACAGGCTGATCTCCTCCAGGCACTATATGGCAGAAACGGTGAATGCCCCGTGGTGGTGATAGCTGCAAGTACGCCGTCCAACTGCTTCCATTATGCCTTTGAAGCAGCAAGGATAGCACTTGAACATATGGTACCGGTAGTACTGTTGACAGACGGTTTTCTCGCCAACGGCTCGGAGCCCTGGCGGATACCTTCCATGAGCTCAATGCCCGCTATAAACCCGCCGCTGGTGAAAGAGGGCAACGATGAATATCTTCCATATGAAAGGGATGAAAAAACACTGGCAAGGAAATGGGCAATACCCGGTACCGCAGGAAGGGAGCACAGGATTGGCGGACTGGAAAAAACAATAAAGGGCACTGTGTCGTACATACCTGAAAACCATGAGTATATGGTAAAAATGAGAGCCGATAAAGTGGCTGGTGTGGTCAGTAAAGTACCGCCTCTTGAGACATATGGTGACATTGAAGGCGACCTTCTGCTTATAGGCTGGGGAGGCACATACGGCCACCTGC
>JBKHBA010000007.1:0-20961 GCA_046542595.1 Bacteroidales bacterium
TGATATACCTGTGAGTCCGGGTGCCACTATCATGACACAGAACAACCTCAGCTCACTTATCAGCACAATAGGATACGAGTATTCCGGCAGGGGGCATCGCTTTCATTCAAATATAAGCTGGAAGGGCTGGTACCCGGCGGTGGATTTTAATATAAGCTATGGCGGTGAGCCCTCCATACTGAGGGGCAATGATACTACGGCTGTACCCTCAGAGATATATGAACGTCTTTCCACAAACACCACTGTTTATGTACCCCTGCACTTCAAGCACAGCAGGTTCAGTCAGACACTGTGGCCCTCTGTCAACATTAAATATTTAAACAGGTATGTGCTTGATGAGGATGGGCAGGCTTTTGATTACGGTCAGACCCTTGTCAATATGCGACTGTACTTTTCCAACCTGTACAGCATGGCTTACCGCGATATATGGCCAAAATACGGCCAGGTGCTGGATCTTTATCACACAAGTTCACTTCTTGACCGCGATCTTTACGGCCCGGTATCATCAGTAAGGACGGCATTCTATTTTCCGGGCATTATGGAAGACCACGGGCTGCGCCTGAGATACCAGTATGAGAAACAGGAATTCAGGCGCCTGCTTGTCAATAACAGGATATCCCTGCCCAGGGGTTACAAGCATATCATTGCGGAGAAGCTCAGCACTTACAGTGCAGATTACGCGCTGCCGCTGGTGTACCCCGACTTCCGCCTGGGGCGGTTCCTGTATGTCAGCCGTATCAGGAACACTTTCTTCTATGACTATTCTGAGGCCGATAATATTTATGATGCCGCGGAGCATGAACAGAGGGAAGGAAAGCATTATTACTCATCCACAGGTCTTGAGCTGATGGCCGATTTTTACCTGCTGCGCATACCTGTAAGGCTTTCTGCCGGCGTACAGGCAGCATGGCTGCCGGCAGAGAAGAAAAGTCATTTTGAGCTGCTGCTCAACATGGATGTTTTCGGTTTTGTCCTGGGCCGCCACAGGAACTATTAGAGTGAAGCGGCCGTAGCAATGATAAGTGACCAGGCCCTTTTGACATTATCAAGCTTTACATTGGTCTGCGAGGTAACCATCCTCAGGGAGTACCTGCCATCTACCTTTGTATGTGTAAGGTATATCCTGCCTGTATCATTAAGCTTATGATTAAGCTTTTCATTAAGTATATTCAGTGTTTCTTCACCTGCATCACCCGGTTTAAACCTGAAGCATACAGTGTTGAGGCTATGTGGCGCCGTAAGCTCAAAATCAGTATGTTCCTTCACCCTGCCGGCCAGCCAGGCAGCATAATTTATATGGTTCCTCACCTTCTCCCTCAGTCCCTCCAGCCCGAAAGACCTGATCACAAACCATAGCTTCAGGGCCCTGAACCTGCGTCCCAGCGGCACACCCCAGTCGCGATAATCATTCACCTGCCCCCTTGTCCGTGTCTTAAGGTATTCAGGCAATATTTCGAATGTCTTAATAAGCATACCGGCATCGCGTACAAAGTATGCCGAGCAGTCAAAATTAGTGAACATCCACTTATGCGGATTAAAAACAAAGCTGTCAATATATTCCTTACCCTCGATCATATGGCTGTATTCAGGCAGGATAAGTGCGGTACCTGCCAGCGCAGCATCCACATGCAGCCATATATCATGTTTGCTGCATATCTCACCTATCTCCTTAAGGGGATCAATGGCCACCGTGCCTGTTGTACCCAGGGTGGCTATAACACAACAGGGTATATAACCATTCTTTATATCCTCCTCTACGGCTGCAGCCAGCCTCACAGGATCCAGTGAATGGTCGGCGCGCACAGGCACCTTAACAAGGTTGCGCCTGCCAAAGCCGGCTATTTTAACTGCTTTCTCAATGGATGAATGTGTCTGGGTGGATGCATATATACGGTATACCTGCCCTTTTGCAAAGCCTTCTTCATTGATGCTGAAATCACTGATCTTTTCACGCGCCGTCAGCAGTGCTGCCAGTCCGGCCGTTGAAGCAGTATCCTGTATCACTCCCTCGAAATCAGCAGGCAAGCCTATGATATCCCTCAGCCAGTTCATTACCCTCTCTTCCAGTTCGGCAGCCGAGGGTGATGTTTCCCATATCATGCACTGTGCCCCCAGTGCGGCGGTTATCATCTCTGCCAGTATTGAAGGGGCCGAGCTGTTAGCCGGGAAATAGGCAAAGAAATCAGGGCTCTGCCAGTGTGTGATACCCGGCATTATAATTTCATTAAAATCATTAAATATATCGGAAAAATCTTCGGCTTTGCCTGGCGGATCCTCCGGCAGGGAAGAATATACCTCCCCGGGCTTAAGCTGCGATTTTACAGGGTACCTGTCTATATTACCAAGGTAGTCGCCAATCCAGTTCACCAGCTCATGTGCTCTCTTAATAAATTCATCATTTGTCATATCTGACAGCTATTAGCAGGGAATACATATTCAGGCAAACACAGGTCAGTGGTCCGGGCACTTACAGCTTGCAGGTTTTATCAGCTTACACTTTCAGCCAGGAGAATTATTGTATTATTGTTCACCTCAACAACGCCGCCCTCTATTTGAAAATCTGACACTTTGTTGTTCATGTCTTTAACAGACACCTTCCCTTCAACGAGGGTTGAGACAATGGAAGCGTGGTCTTTCAGTACCTGGAAGGCTCCTTTCTTACCGGGCACCTTCAGGGAGCGTATTTCTCCCTTATATACCTCTTTCTCCGGTGTTATAATCTCTATTTGCACGCTATTCTTTTTACTCGGATGATTCGGAAAGGAGCTTTTCACCTTTCTCTATTGCTTCTTCAATATTGCCTACAAGCATAAATGAAGCCTCGGGGTATTTATCCACTTCCCCATCCATAATCATATTAAAACCCTTAATGGTATCTTCTATTGTGACAAGCTTGCCGGGTATGCCTGTAAACTGTTCGGCCACATGAAAGGGTTGCGAAAGGAAGCGCTGCACCCTTCTTGCCCTGCGAACTATCACCTTATCTTCTTCAGACAGCTCATCCATACCCAGTATGGCAATTATATCCTGCAGTTCATTATAGCGCTGCAGAATCTCAATCACTCTCTGTGCACAGTTATAGTGCTCATCCCCCACAATCTCGGCTTCCAGTATCCTTGACGACGAATCCAGCGGATCCACAGCCGGGTATATCCCCAGTTCCGCTATCTTCCTGCTCAGCACCGTTGTGGCATCGAGGTGAGAGAATGTTGTTGCAGGTGCAGGGTCAGTAAGGTCATCAGCCGGCACATATACTGCCTGCACCGATGTTATTGATCCATGGCTTGTTGAGCTTATCCTTTCCTGCATTATACCCATCTCCGAAGCCAGTGTTGGCTGGTAACCCACCGCCGAAGGCATTCGTCCAAGCAGGGCGCTTACCTCTGATCCGGCCTGTGTAAAGCGGAAAACATTATCCATAAAGAAAAGTATATCCCTTCCTTCACCTTTCCTGTCGCCATCACGAAAATGCTCGGCCACTGACAGTCCGGACAGCGCCACCCTTGCCCGTGCCCCCGGGGGCTCGTTCATCTGTCCGAAAACAAGAGCCAGCTTGGAGTCTTTCAGCGCGTCATAGTCGACCGTTGAAAGGTCCCATCCTCCTTCTTCCATATTCTTAAGAAACTTCTCTCCATAATTGATAACACCGGCCTCTAGCATCTCCCTCAGCAGGTCATTGCCCTCACGTGTTCTCTCTCCCACGCCCGCAAAAACAGACAGTCCCTCGTAGGACTTTGCAATATTATTTATCAGCTCAAGTATAACTACTGTTTTACCCACGCCGGCACCTCCAAAGAGGCCTATCTTTCCTCCCTTGGAGTAAGGTTCAATAAGGTCAATCACCTTGATGCCCGTATATAACACTTCCTTTTCGGTTGACAGATCTTCAAACAGGGGAGGCTTACGGTGTATGGGGTATCCTTTCTCCTTTGTCAGCTCCGGCATACCGTCAATAGCATCACCCGTAACATTCATGAGTCTTCCCTTTATCTGCTCCCCGATGGGCATAATGATTGGTTTACCCGTTGCCACCACTTTCATCCCCCTTCTCAGACCATCGGTAGAATCCATTGCTATGGTACGCATTGTGTTTTCCCCGATATCCTGCTGACATTCGACCACCAGCAATGATCCGTCATCCTTTTTTATTTCAAGAGCATCATAAATATTAGGCAGTTCTGCCCCTTCCCTGTCAAAAGCAACGTCAACAACAGGGCCTATAACCTGGCTTATTACGCCTGTATTCTCCGGCATATGTTATAATGTTTAATGAACTACAAATTTAACAAATTTAACAAATTGCCGGCAGGCGCAGCCCCATTAATGTACATTTTTATTCTGCTGCCAGGCATATCTTACTTGCTGTTTTTCATTTTTTAATTAAATTTGGTTAGAAATGAACCAAAAACAACCGGAAAATGAAAAAATCTTTATTATGTCTTATTATTATCCTGTCCGGCTCAGTCCTTGCATACGGACAGCTGACAAAAATCGGGGGAGCCTTATCATATAATACGGGATACTATTATAATCTTGAAAGCCATCCTGATAAACCAATAGATCACAAAACGGGCAATCCTGTTATCTCGTTTACAGGTATCTATGAGATAAGCCTTCCCCTTCATCTTAAACCTTCCCTTAACGTATTTATGCCCAGGATCACCAAAGAAGACTATATGGAAGGCTCCTTTAAAAGGGTGATATCAGCCTTTTCGCTTGACCTTGACGGGCATTATGTCTTCAACGCACTCGACAGGTTTGAATTTTATGGCCTGGGAGGCCTGAACATACTGTGGGTCAGAATGAAGACTACAGAAGATTTTCCCGGATCAGAAAGCTGGACAGTCACCGGCAGCAATAATGCCCTTGGACTTAACCTGGGGGCAGGCTCATATATGAAGATAAAGGATGAGTTTGATCTTTTCGTGGAGCTAAAGGCCATACTGGGAAAGCAGGTACAGGGCGTTTTAACGGCAGGCATACTGTTGAATGTTGACTGGATGAGCAAGCACGAGAACCGTGAGTTATGACCTGTTGAGCAGGCTTGAGCAGACCTGCTGATGCCCCCTGGCTATTGTGTACGCCTGAGCAGACCTGAAGCCAGGCTTATCAGTTCATCTTTTCTTTCGTCTTCAATATCCACCTCTTCCAGTGATGAATAGGCCATATTGGTATATTGCATGGCCATATCCTCAACCATAGGCTTTATTTTCAGCTCATCAAAGATATTTTTCACTGTTGCCACCTTCTGTTCAGGATCAAAATTTTCCAGTTGCAGCTGCTCGTTAAGTATTTTCAGCTGCGGGCCTGAGGCTACCTCCATTGCTTTAACAAGCAATATAGTTTTCTTATTTGAAACTATATCATGGCCTGTCTTCTTTCCAAACACACCGGTATCACCATATGTATCAAGCAGATCATCCTGTATCTGGAAGGCCAGGCCCAGGTTTTTCCCGAAGGAATAAAGTTTTTCGGCTGACTCCTGTCCTGCATTGCCTATAACAGCTCCTATCTTAAGGGAGGCCGCCAGCAGGGCGGCTGTTTTCAGCTCTATCATCCTGAGGTAGGCGGTATGTGATACGAAGTTTATCTTTTCAAAGTCCATATCCATCTGCTGTCCGCTGCATACTTCCACGGCTGCCCTGTTATATGTTTTCATCACCTGTGCCAGCACGGGGGCCGGTGTGCTTAACATACAATCATTGGCTAAAAAAGCCATTACGTCGCCTGACAGCACGGCCTGGCTGACATCCCATTTTTTGTGCACAGTTGCGGATCCTCTTCTTATGTTCGAGCCATCCATTATATCGTCATGTACCAGGGTAAAATTATGAAACACCTCGAGGCCCACAGCCGGCAATATTGCTTTTTCAACCTTATCATCAAAAAGGTTGCAGGCCATAAGAGTCATAACGGGACGTATGCGTTTGCCCCCTGCTGACATTATGTACTTGACGGGTTCAAACAGTTTGCCGGCTTCATAATCATAGGATATATTATTGATAGCCCGGTTCACTATTTCCTTCAGTTCTGCGTATGTATACATATTTAATAGGATCAGAAACAGTATCAGCGGCCACTCATTGCTTCAGCACCATTAACAACTTCCAGTATCTGGTTTGTTATGCTCGCCTGACGTGCTTTATTATACTCAAGATTAAGCTCACGTATCAGTTCCGTGGCATTATCAGTGGCCATATGCATGGCAGTCATCCTTGCCCCGTGTTCTGCAACATAAGAATCAAGTACTGTACTGTAAAACTGTATTTTAAGGGTTTTGGGAATTAGTTCGGTAATTATTTCTTCCTGGGAGGGCTCAAAAATATAATCAATATTTTCCGATTCCTCAACTCCGGGCTTTTCCAGTGGCAGGAACACCTCATAGCTCAGTATCTGCACGGCAGCATTCTTGAACCTGTTATATATAAATTCCACCCGGTCAAATTCTTTACTGAGAAAGGATTCCATGACCCTGCCGGCTATCACAGAGCTGTTTTCAAAGGTAAGGTCATCAAATATATCGCTGTTATCTTCCAGTATCTGATAATCCCTCTTGCTGAAATAGTCATAAGCTTTCCTGCCTATTGTCATCAACCAGAGTGAATTATTATTATACTGCTCTGTATATTTCTTTTCAATGACTTCTATTGTCTGCTTTATCACGTTCATATTGAATGAACCGCATAGTCCCCTGTTAGAGGTAATAACGATAAGCAATACCTTTTCATTTTCCGAGAAGCGGCTGTAGGGACTTTCAACTTCTTCCTTTTCCAGTCCGAGGCTTATACCGACAAGCAGGCTGTGCAGCTTTGTAGCATATGGTCTCAGCCTGACTATCCGGTCCTGTGCCCTGCGCAGTCGCGCTGCAGCCACCATCTTCATGGCTGAGGTTATCTGCCTTGTTGACTTAATAGATGATCTCCTCTTCCGTATTTCCTTTAAGCTGCCCATATGCTATTTCTTCCGTTCTTTATCTTCTTCAGGCTTAAATTTTGCACTTATATCCCGTGCTACTTTCTCCAGTACAGCCGTAATATCATCATTAATCTCTCCTCCGGCCAGTTTTTCAAGCACATCAGCATGTCTGAGATCCAGAAACTCAAGATATTCCTTCTCAAATTCCTTCACCTTATCCACCGGTATATTCTTAAGCAATCCTTTTGTACCACAGTAGATGACAGCTATCTGCTTCTCCACTTTCATCGGTGCATACTGTTTCTGCTTAAGTATCTCAACATTTTTTGCACCTTTATCTATCATGGCTTTTGTTGAGGCATCAAGGTCTGAGCCGAACTTGGCAAAGGCTTCCATCTCCCTGTACTGTGCCTGGTCCACCTTAAGTGTTCCTGCCACTTTCTTCATGGATTTTATCTGGGCATTACCTCCCACACGCGACACTGATATACCCACATTGATAGCCGGCCTTACACCAGCATTAAACAGGTCACCTTCAAGAAATATCTGCCCGTCGGTTATTGAAATCACATTGGTTGGTATATAAGCAGACACGTCACCGGCCTGTGTTTCAATTATTGGCAGAGCAGTAAGGGTGCCTCCGCCTTTAATCATTCCTTCGAGTGATTCGGGCAGGTCATTCATTTTCAATGCCACCTCATCGGACTCAATAATCTTGGCTGCTCTCTCCAGCAGGCGTGAATGCAGGTAGAATACATCGCCGGGATAAGCTTCCCTTCCGGGTGGACGGCGCAGCAACAGCGATACCTCGCGGTATGAGACAGCCTGTTTGGACAGGTCATCAAACACTATCAGGGCATCACGACCTGTATCTCTGAAAAATTCCCCTATTGCAGCCCCGGCAAAGGGGGCATAGAACTGGGAGGCTGCGGGATCGGCTGCTGTTGCAGAAATGATAACCGTATAATCAAGAGCCCCGTGTTTTTCGAGCACCGAGGCAATATTAGCCACGGTGGAGCCTTTCTGACCTATCGATACGTATATGCAATAGACCGGCTCTCCCCTGTCATAATTACTTTTCTGATTTATAATAGTATCTATGGCAATAGCTGTTTTACCTGTCTGCCTGTCTCCAATGATAAGTTCTCTCTGCCCCCTGCCAATGGGTATCATGGCATCAATGGCCTTGAGCCCGGTCTGCAGTGGTTGCTTCACGGGCTGGCGGAAGATAACACCTGGTGCTTTACGCTCAAAAGGCATCTCATACAGTTCTCCCTCAATAGGTCCTTTGCCATCTATAGGCTGGCCTGTAGGGGTGATAACCCTTCCCAGCAATCCTTCACCGGTCATAATAGATGCGATACGCCGGGTACGTTTTGCTATATCTCCTTCGGAAATACCTTCCGCGGAGCCAAGCAGGACGGCACCTACATTATCCTCTTCAAGGTTCAGGACTATAGCCTTGACCCCGTTATCAAATTCAATCAGTTCATTAGCCTGAACATTGCTAAGACCGTATAACCTCACAATACCGTCGCCAACCTCCAGCACCGTACCTACCTCATCAAGTGCGGCACCAGTCTGTATTCCCTCGAGCTGTTGCTTCAGTATCTTTGATATCTCTGCTGGTTTAATACTTGCCATATTCTGAATAAAATATTATACTGCGATATTAACCGCTGATTATTATCCTTTTATTAACTCTTCTTTTATTTTCCTGAGCTGTGTTCTCAGGCTTGCATCAATATATTTGTCTTCTATCTTCAATATATACCCCCCTGCAATATCACTGTCCACAATCTCCTCCATATCTGCTTTTGTATTGAGGTCTTCTTCGATAATACCTATAATCTGGTCCCTGTTCCTACTGTCCACAGGAGCGGCTGTTTTGAGCATCACCCTGGTTATTCCCTCATGCCTGTCGGCCCGGTCTGTAAAGACCCTGGCTATTCCCGGCAGGTATGCTTCACGGTTATTATTCACAGCAAGGGTAATAAGACTGAAGGACGTACTGCTAACATTATCCTTAAACAGGGCTTTCATTATCTCCCTTTTCTTCGTATTATTTATTACAGGACTATTAATAATACTTCGAAAATCCTCCATAGCCGATAGCCGGAGCACAAAGACCATGTCTTCCCTGACTTCTTTAAGCTGTTTTTGCTCCAATGCTGACAGGAAAAGGGCCTTTGAATATCTGACTGCTATCTTGCTCTCATTCATAGGGGTGGACTAATTTTCTTTCAGATCCAGGTCATCAAGCAGCTTCTCCATAAACTTGTTTTGCTCCTTGCCTGTTTTTAGTTTCTCGTCCAGTATTTTTCCGGCTATCTCCACTGACAGGCTGGCTATCTGATTTCGTATATCATTGACAGCCATTGCTCTCTCTCTTTCGATAGTAGTACGTGCTTTACCTATCATCTTATCTGCTTCCTTTGCAGCCTGCTGTTTTGCTTCTTCAATCATTTTATTCTTTGAATCGCGTGCTTCCTTAAGCAGCTCATCATATTCCTCACGTGCTTCCTGCATCATGGCCTCATTATTTGTTTTCAGACGTTCAAGCTCTTTACGGGCATCCTCGGCTGCCTCCAGCGATCCTCTTATATTCTCTTCCCTTGCTTTTATGGCCTGCAAAATCGGCTTCCAGGCAAAAGCTCTGAGTAAAAGAAGAAGCAGTCCAAAAATAATGGTGGTCCAGAATATTGTCCCCACATCCGGTGTTGTAATACTACTGGCAAGTATCATTGTAATGTTAATTTTTTAATTAAAAGGCATGCCTGCAACCGGTGGTCACAGGCTGCCATAAACCTCTATACTCTCTACGCAATAAGAGCAACCACAACAGCAAAAAGGGCAACCCCTTCAATAAGGGCCGCTGAAATAATCATTGATGTCTGTATATTCGATGCTGCTTCGGGCTGGCGCGCGATGGCTTCCATAGCCTGTGCGCCAATTCTGCCTATACCCATAGCAGCTCCAATAACTGCAATTGCTGCTGCGAATGCTGATAAACCTTCCATAATAATTGATTTTAGTTTAAAAAAATTAATGATGTTCTTCTACGGCCAGGCCAATGAACAGGGCCGATAATAATGTAAATACATATGCCTGGATAAATGCCACCAGTATTTCAAGGCAATCCATAAATAAACCCATCAATAGTGATATCGGGGCCATTGTCAGCGACCTGAAGATAAATATCAGGGCAACAAGGCTCAGCAATATGATATGTCCTGCCGTTATATTGGCAAAAAGACGAATCATAAGAGAGAAGGGTTTAACAATGATTCCTATCAGTTCAATGACAGGCATTATAGGTACCGGCACCTTAAGCCACCATGGCACTCCCGGCGTGTTAAAAATATGTTGCCAGTAAGCTTTATTCCCGCTTACATTTGTTATAACCATAGTAAAAGCAGCCAGGGTAAATGTAACAGCTATGTTACCCGTTACATTAGCTCCTCCCGGGATAATGGGCACCAGGCCCAGGAGATTATTTATGAGTATGAAAAAAAATACTGTTAATAAATAAGGTAAGAAACGTGTATGCTTACCCTGACCAATATTGGGTTTGGCTATATCATCCCTGATAAAGAGCACCAGCGGCTCAAGAAATCCCTGCTTCCCTGTGGGAGCACTTATTCCTGTTTTCCTGTATGATCTTGCAAGGGATATAAAAATCCATAACAGGATAAGGGAGGCCATAAACATGGCGGCCACATTTTTCGTAACAGACAGGTCCAGGGGCAGGTAATCCTTATTTACCACGCCTTCCTCATCTGTTTCCACTATTCTTCCCTCCAGCTCTCCTTCATCCATTATCTTAAAGCCCCTGTAGCTGTGGCCATGAGAAAGGTGCCTGGAAGAAAAAATATTGAGGCCTTTTGTTTTGCTGTATACTATAACCGGAAGGTAAAGGCTGACATGATGTCCATCGGGACTTGTTAATATATGCCACTCATGGGAGTCGCTAATATGGTCAAAAATAAATTCACGTGCATTAAAGTCTTTTTCATTTTCTCCCTCTTCATCAGGCTCTGATGCAGAGGGCACTGCTGTATTATCCTCAGCTATAATCCTTTCGTCCGCAATCCCGCCATAAGAATTGACTGTCAGGCCGGTAAAGATTATTAATATCAGATAAACGCTCCTTATCTTCAACCTTTGCTCATTTTAAAGATTTAACTTTTAATACCTTAAGGATAATCTTAAGGAGATAAACAGTGAAGGCTAAATATAACAAAAAAAACAATATTATATGCTGCGGACCGGTTCTTTTCAGGATTATAAAATAGGTGAGGGCAAACACGCCTGACAGAACGAACTTGGTTCCTACTGCCGCCATTGTGAATACCGGCTGCCTTTCAGGGGATTTTTTCATGCCTGCAATAAAAACAATGAAAGATAAGGCAATAATTACGGGGAAAACAAGGCAGGGAAGCAAGAGATCCCGGAATGTAAGTCCGGTCTCGAGAATATTTATGGCTGCAAGCGATAAGGCAAAGACAAGTAAAGAATAGAACAGGAGATAAATAAATATTTGTACGGGGCTTTTCACGTGATTATATTTTTATTTATTTCATTGGCCACATGGAACTTACCATTAAAAAAACAATCATACTCTTAATGTGAAATAATGATGATTTTTTATCCATCAGCTTATTTTTTCCCGATAAAATCTTTCAGTGTTGTATATAGTGCTGCAAATACACCGAGCAGGGAAAGTATTATCGTAAATACGGGTGTTTCGCCTCCTCTTCGTTCGTCAAGTTTAACACCGGCAAAAGTCATCCCGCCTATGATAATGATCATCTGAAAAGCTATGCCTGAATACCTTGCATATGACTTCAGCTCACTATCCTTCTTTGGGGGCTTCTCCTTTTGCGGCTTCCCTGTTTGCGGCTGCCGGTTTTCCTCCGCTTCCTGGTGTTTCCTGCCCATCTTCGCTCATATTACAGTTACCGGTAAATCTGGCCCCGGGCTCTATTGATAATTTTTCGGTGATTATATCACCATTTATACGGGATGATATCTTAAGGGTAAGCAACTGGCTTACATTGATCTTGCCATCCACCTCACCTGATACTTCGGAATTCTTGCAAAGGACTTCTCCTTTTACCTTCCCCGTATTCCCTATCACAACCTTACCCCTGGTTGCCAGGTTGCCAATCAGCACACCATCTACCCTTATATCGCCCTGCGATTTAATATCACCTGTAATTTCTGTTCCATTACTTATCAGGTTGATATTTGAATTGTCTGTTTCATTAGCCTTTGCCATGACTCAAATTATTAGTTTAATAAGATAACTCACAAAGTTAAGAAGTATTATGTCAAAACTAACACTAATCTTTCTTTTTAGTATCGTATGCCCATTTGATATAAATTGATCCCCATGTGAAGCCGCCGCCAAAAGCTGCCAGGATGACATTATCCCCTTTTTTGATCCTGTCTTCATATTCCCACAGGCATAATGGTATGGTAGCGGCTGTTGTGTTGCCGAATTTTTCAATATTTATCATTATCTGCGAACGGTCGAGTCCCATTCTCCTTCCGGTGGCATCGATAATCCTCATATTGGCCTGGTGTGGCACCAGCCATGCAATATCTTCCGAGCTAAGCCCGTTTCTTTTCATCACTTCCAATGATACATCGGCCATCTTCGAGACTGCAAACTTAAATACCGTTTGTCCTTCCTGGTACACAAAATGTTCTTTTGCATCAACAGTCTCATGGCTTGCCGGTTTTTCCGACCCTCCGGCCTTCATATGCAGGAAATTTCTTCCCGATCCGTCGCTGCGGAGGATATGGTCAATAATACCTGTGCCGTCCGTGGAAGGTTCAAGAAGCACTGCGCCAGCGGCATCACCGAAAAGGGGGCATGTTGTACGATCAGTATAATCGGTTATCGATGACATCTTATCCGCGCCTACCAGCACAACCTTTTTATAGCGTCCTGTTTCCACGTATGAGGTTGCTGTCTGCAGTGCAAAAAGAAAACCTGAGCAGGCAGCATTAAGATCAAAACCAAAAGCATTCTTAATCCCTACCTTGTCAGATATTATATTTGCTGTTGCCGGGAATATCATGTCCGGCGTTACTGTTGCACATATTATCAGGTCGACATCTGCCGGGTCAGTGCCTGTCTTTTCCAGCAATCCTTTTACGGCTTCGGCACCCATAACAGATGTCCCCTGTTTTTCTCCCTTGAGTATCCTTCTCTCACTGATACCCACCCTCTGCATTATCCATTCATCAGAGGTGTCAACCATTGTGGCCAGTTCATCATTTGTCAGCCTGTACTCCGGAAACCATGCATTTACACCGGTTATTGCAGCTCTAAGTTTTTCCATATTAAATTTCTTCAATGATTTTGTTTGCAAGATCAGCGTTTACAACATCTCTCGTTTGCAGGATCATGTTCATAACAGCTTTCCTGCGTGATATACCATGCCCTATAACTACATTGGCATTAATGCCAACAACAGGCGTACCACCGAAATTCTCAAAATTCAGCCTTTCAAAAAACTCGTCCTTTTCAATATTCCTTTCCTTGTATATGGAATAAAAAGCTTCTCCCTGCTTGATAATAATATTGCCAACAAAACCATCACATACAATAACATCTGTCATATCATCAGTAAACAGCAGGTTGCCTTCTATATTACCTTTAAAATTTACCGAGGGGTTATCTTTCAGCAGCTCATAGGCTCCCCTTACAGCTACTGTCCCCTTTGTTTCTTCCGCCCCTATATTCAGCAATCCGACCGTGGGATTATCTATATCCAGCACATACCTGGCGTACAGGCTGCCAAGCCTGGCATATTGCAGCAGCACATCGGGTTTACAGTCCGGATTCAGACCCACATCAAGCAATACTGAACGTGCGCCTCCTGTTGCCGGCAGGGCTATGGCCAGGGCGGGACGAAACACACCCGGTATCACATTCACCGTATAACTGGCTCCAACCAGCATAGCACCAGTATTACCAGCACTGGCAAAGCCGTCAATATCACCTGCTTTTAACAGCCTGTATCCCACAGCTATACTTGAATTACTTTTCTGTGAAAATGACCTGGCAGGGTGTTCCCCCATCTCAATAACCTCCACGGAAGGTACTATATCAAAGTCAGACAAATCAATATTTTCCTTCTTTGCCCCTTCCCTTATTACCTTCTCATCACCAATAAGAACAATTCTCTCATCCGGCAACAGCATCCCTAAAGCATCAAATGCACCTTCAAGGATTGCCCCGGGTGCATAATCTCCGCCCATTACATCGAGCCCGATCTTCATATATAAATTTATTTAGCCGATACTTCTTTCTCTACAGCCAGCTTACCACGGTAATGACCGCACTCCGGACATACCCGGTGCAGCTTCACCGAGGCGCCACAGTTTGAGCATGTTGACAGTGTCGGTGCCGTTGCTTTATAATGTGTTCTGCGCTTATCCCTTCTTGTCTTTGAAGTCTTTCTTTTAGGATGTGCCATTTCTATTTGTTTTTCTTGTTATTATTATTTTTCAGTTTCTCCAGTTCTTTCCAGCGTGGATCTTTCTTGTTATCATCATTCACAATATGCTGGTCCAGCCTATCCAGCATGTCAGGATCACATGTGCTTTTACCGTTCACATCATCCGGGTGTACTTTTTTGAGAGGCAGCCCAAGGTGGGCAAACTCATAAAAAAGATGGTCCAGTTGAAAAGCACTTTCTCCAAATGGTACCATTATCACCTCATCATCAACCTCTTCCCACTGCTCACCAAACTTTATCAGTATACGGTCATCCGTATGCAGATCCTGTGTGTACAGCTCAAGACACCTGTCACAATCGAGCCTGACCGTTCCCTTCAGCTTAATCTGCATCTCCATATGTGCCGAACGCCTGACAAGGTCGATGACAGCCTGCAATGTTGCGTCCTGTATGACCGACTCTTCAAAAGAATTAAAAAAATCACCTCCGATTTTAAAATCAAATGAATGACTCCCCTCTTTCAACCCCGTCAGTGGTATATTGTAAAAACCCCGCATGATGATCTAAAATTGGTGTGCAAAAATAAAAAAGCTTATCCAATAATTAAAGCTAAACGGCAAAAAAGTAGGAAAATAAGCAATTTGGCGTTATTAACCGGTAAAAAAATGCTGTTTGCCGATTCTATTTATTACCAAACTGTTAATGCAGGTATATTTGTTATGACAATGAAATTCACTTTATGCCAATACAAATATGAATAACAAAAAACATAATCACGGGCGGAGCATAGGGGTCTTCCTGGTAACACTGGGAGTATTCCTTGGCCTGGTAATGATGGATGTACTCGGGCTGGGAAGCCCTCACGACTATTTCGTATGGCCCATGCTGGTTATTTTTATCGGCCTGGTATCCTTTTTTAACGGAGATGCCACGGCTGGCATAATAATTATGGCTGTGGGAGGATACTTCCTGTTTCCCCGCATTGATTATGAGCTGCCGGCACTGGCGGAAAAGCTATACTGGCCTGCAGCGATAATCCTGGCGGGGATGGCGATGATCATATCAGGTATTATCAAACGATACCGTTAATAATGAATCAATATATTAGTAAAACCAAGAAAACAAAAGACATGAAAGAACATTTAAATAACGACGACAGACCCTACCACAGCCATTCAGCAACAAGTAAGATAGCTGTTGGTGTGGTGCTTATCCTGATTGGATTTGTACTTGTGATAAGGAACACGGGCTTCCTGCCACACTATTTTGAAAGCATCATCTTCAGCTGGCAGATGCTGCTTATTGCAATAGGCTTTGTGATGACACTGAGTACCGGCAATAAGACACCGGGACTCATAGTGATGGCGGTGGGCGGATTTTTTATCCTCCCCGAACTGTTTCATGTGCCATTCAGGACCTACAGGTTGTTCTGGCCGGCTGTTTTTATAATCATTGGCATCATTGTTCTTACCAACGCAAAGTGGCTGAAAAGGGACAGCTGGTCCGGCGGCAGGGAAGCTTCAAATGATATCATTGATATGGTAAATATTTTTGGAGGCGGCGAACGGCGCCTCTTAAGCCAGAACTTCAAAGGAGGAAAGATAACATGCGTGTTCGGAGGTGGCGAGATAGACCTTACCAGGGCCGGGCTGGCCCCTGGCACCAGTGAACTGGAGATATCATGTGTCTTTGGCGGCGTATCACTGGTAGTACCACCCGAATGGAATGTCATCATAGATGTAACACCAGTCCTGGGCGGGTTCTCTGACCAACGTAAAGCGCCGGTCTCAACTATAGATATGTCCAGAACACTGGTAATAAAAGGTGCGGTGGTCTTTGGCGGAGGTGAAATAAAAAGCTACTGATAATAATGATCCATCCAATAATCAGCAAGCGAGACAGGTTTATTGTCTACTGGCTGATCTGGCTGATAGTAGGGCTGGGTCAGTCATTGCTGATATATTTTTCTTCCGGGACAGGTATCACGGCATCATTTGCTGACGGCTTTTTTTCTGCTGTATTATTCGCACTGCTGGCCATGGCCCTGTGGTTTCCCGTCAATTATTTCAATGCAGGAGGCAGCAGCCTGCGCATCTCCTTTTTCAATCACCTGGGCATAGCCATTATTGTCCTGGCACTATGGATCTTTATCACCAAACACCTGGTACTTGCTGTATTGCAGTATGATACGGAATACCTGCTGTTCTGGAATAAGTCATTATACTACCGTGCCGGGTCCGGGGCTTTCATGTATGCCCTGATAATACTGACCTATTATCTTCTGATAAGCATAGATAATATTGCAAAGAGGAATATCAGGGAAGCAAAACTGGAGAATATGCTGAAAGAAACCGAGCTGATGATGCTGCGATCCCAGATAAACCCTCATTTCCTTTTCAACAGCCTGAACTCAATAAGTTCGCTTACGGTATCGGACCCCGGACGGGCCAGGGAGATGGTTATCAAATTATCCGAATTTATGAGGTATGCCCTGTCGCAAAAGGAGGACCGTACGGTAAGTCTTGAAACGGAGCTGGGACACCTGAGGCTCTATCTTGACATAGAAAAGGTGCGTTTCGGGGAAAGACTGATCCTTGAGGAAAATGTCAGCCCGGAATGCCTTAAGGCCCCCATACCAAACATGATCCTTCAGCCCCTCTATGAAAATGCCGTTAAGCACGGCGTATATGAAAGTACGGATACCGTCAGCATAAGGCTCAGGGCAGAAGCCCTCAATAGTGGCATACTGATAAGCATAAGCAATGATTACGATCCGGCAAGTATCCCGGCGGGGGGTACCGGTACAGGCTTAAACAACGTAAGGCGAAGGCTTGAACTGTATTACGGCAGGCGCTCATGGCTGAAAACAAAAAAAGATAAGAGTATATTTACAGCTGAATTATTTATACCCGGAAAAACAGAAACCGAAAAATGAAGGAGAAAAACCGGATAAAAGCACTTATAATAGATGATGAAGAACCGGCAAGGAGCCTTATAAGATATTACCTGGAAAAACATGACTCGGTAGAGGTGGCAGGAGAATGTCCGGACGGCTATTGCGGACTGCTGTCCATAAAGGAACTGAAGCCCGATCTTCTTTTCCTCGATATCCAGATGCCCAGGATAACGGGATTTGAGCTCCTGGAGGTGCTTGAAGAAAAACCCGAGATTATCTTTACTACCGCCTATGATGAATATGCCATCAGGGCTTTTGATCTCAATGCCGTGGATTATCTTCTCAAACCCTTTCCTGAGAAACGCTTTTACGAAGCCGTTGATAAGGCCATACAAAGGATAAGAACAGGCAATAAGACAGGCAGTGGTGATATCAGGAATCTCACTACCGGCACTCCTGAAGGATCTGCCCCGCTGAGAAGGATCATTATCAGAAAGGGCTCAGCCATCAGCTTTATATCAGTGAGTGATATACAGTATATACAGGCGGAGGACGATTATGTAATGATATACCATGCAGGTGGCAAGGCACTTAAACAGCAGACGATGAAATATTATGAACAGCAACTTCCCCAAAAGGAATTTGTACGTATACACCGCTCCTATATAGTGGCCATTGAGCAGATCAGCCGTGTTGAACCATATGGCAAAGACACTCATATTGCCATTATGAAAGACGGTAAACGCCTGCCTGTAAGCCGTTCCGGTTATAAGAAATTAATGCTTTAACCTGTTGTCCCGGGGCCACCTGCCTGTGTATGTTTTCCATGGTCTGTACCTTTTAACCCATATCCCCGGAACGGGATCATAACCATGCGTTCCACCGGGCCTGCAGCGGCTGAAGCGGTTGCCTGCCATCAGGAATCCTCTCAGCGGACCATGTTTCTTAAGGGCATCCACAGCATATTGTGAACAGGTGGGGGTATGCCTGCACGAAGGGCCTGTCAGCGGTGATATAAACCACTTATACAGGTACAAGGGAATAAGCAGGATATATACCGCTATCTTTCTTATGACTTTCTTCATCACCCTAAAGATAATGCTATTGTATATAATATCAGGGGTGATAAGTCATTTTATGCCACAGGCTTCCTGTCAGGCTGTCACTTTTTCAAACCCCGGCATAATTTGGCAAAGAAATTGCTGCTAATTCTTCCGGAATTTTTATAAAAAAAGACAGGAAAATGGCAATATGGATAATATTTATAGCAGTAATGATAATGAGCTGGCTTGTAAGCAACAGGCTCAGGCGCAAATTCAGGAAATATTCAAAAATACCGGTGGGCAGGGGGATGACCGGTCGTGATATCGTGGAAAAAATGTTGCATGATCATGGCATCTATGATGTCAGTATTGGCAGTGTGGGAGGCCAGCTGAGCGACCATTATAATCCGGCCAAAAAAAGCATTAACCTGAGCCGCGAGGTATATTCAGGTTCAAGCATTGCTTCGGCTGCCGTAGCCGCCCATGAATGCGGTCATGCCGTGCAGCATGCAGAGGCATATGCCTGGCTGGGTCTTCGTTCAAAGCTTGTTCCGGCTGTCAGCTTTGCCTCAAAATGGGTTCACTGGGTGCTGATTGCAGGTATATTATTGATAGAAAGCATGCCATGGTTATTACTGGCGGGTATAGGTCTTTTCGCACTCACAACCATTTTCAGCCTGATAACCCTTCCGGTTGAGATTAATGCCAGCAAGAGAGCCCTGGCCTGGCTTTCAGATTCAGGTATAACGGTTTACGGCACCCATGAAAAGGCTGAGGATGCCCTCAGGTGGGCTTCATATACATACCTGGTAGCCGCACTTGGATCGATAGCTGCCCTGCTGTATTACGTTCTGATCTTTATTGGAATTGATAACTGATGTTTAACTCAGCCGCTCACAGGGGGTTTTGATCGTGAGGTGACTTTTACCGGTCTTACCGGTTGAACTTTACCTGCCTTCAACATTAAGCCAGGAGGTGTGTTTTTTTATTATCCTCAGTATTAACCATGTCAGCAAACCGAAAATAAGCAATACGCCCCACAGGGGATGTATTGCAATGACGCCGTCAAGACTGTAATTACGGCTTACATCCAGCAGGGCGAACACTATGAATATTAACCCAAAGCCGTTATATTCCCTCTTAAGTACATTGCGTAAGGAAAAAGACAGATCAGACCTTGTATAATTACTGAACGAGGGGATGAAAGCCCTGACCTTCTCCGCCCAGCGGTCATAGGAATCACTGAATTTTCTCCTCAGGAATTGCTCCTCCGCAAACATTATCCTTTCATAATAAAGCCAGTAGGCCAGGCAGAAGATTATAACAATCCATACTGAGCGCAGGAACAATACCGGTCCGAGCCACATAAAAAAGTTGCCCAGGTAAAGGGGATGCCTCAGCAGGGAATAAATACCCCTGGTATTCAGCTTTTCCGCAACCTGTCCGTTTATATTCCTACCGGATGTGTTTTTTGGTGTACGCCCCACTGTCACGGCCCTTATAACCTGTCCCAGCAGGCTGACAGCCAGGAAGGCGATCTCTGCACCCGGACTGTATTCAAGCGATGGCTCAGGCTTAAGCATAATATAAACCAGTGAAGGAATAAAAATAAACAGCGGCAGCCAACCCCTCCTTTTAAAAAGCCAGTTACCACTTCTTTCAAACTCATGTACCAGGGCCATAACTCAGTTTATTGTTTTCAGCTTTCAAAAGTATTAAATAATTCAGAAACTGTATTTCATTCTTAAAAACCCGAGGTTCATTTTCTGTCTTTCATTATTAAGCTCTGCGTTAAAATGCTGCCAGATAAAGGAAAAATCAAGGTTGGCAGACAGCGATATGTCTGCTGCGGGACCGGCAAAGAAACCCTGCAGTCCGGGGTACCATATTGCCGGCATGCTGATATTGACGAGTGGACTGACGGGATAACTAACACTACCAAAAAGTGAAAGCTCTGAAAAAGCCAGGTCTTTAACTGATATCTCTGTTGAATGGAATGCATCCAGACTGCTGAATTCAGGCGGCGTATTGCAGTACATAGCCTGTAACTGCAGCATACCGTTGCCTGAAAAGGAACGGTCAAAACCTATAGTAAACAATCCGGTGCCTGTTGTATCCCGGAAATTATCCAGCGGCTGAAACCAGCTCATCTCACCCCTGAATGATGTGCTTCCGAGTGATCCCGACCAGCCGGTGCCAAAAACAATATCCTTACTGTCAACCGATCCGGCCAGCACCTGTATATCATATCCCCATTTGTTAAACCTGTACATAGCAGCCATGGTAAGGTCCTTATCACTGTCCATGGCTGCTGCCAGCTCTATGGCAGAGGAAAAGTCAGGGAATAACTGCAGTCTCAGGGCATCAGATCCCGGTCTCTCGGGGTAGTCAACATCGAAATATGAATAGGCATTGAAAATATCATTGGGATTCCATACAAAGGTCTGTCCCCAGTTAATCCTCTGCCGTCCGGCCCTGAACTCCATATTGCCCATGCTTATATCCACCCATGCACGGTCGAGTGAACTATTAAGTATAAAGGAATTCTCATTAAAAACATTTGTTGTCAAATCGATAAGTCCGCGGTCCCCTGCCAGCCGGCCGGCATAGGCCGGGTCTATCCTTATCATGT
>JBKHBA010000258.1:0-3971 GCA_046542595.1 Bacteroidales bacterium
CCTCAGCTTCAATCATAATAATTTCATCGTAATCAAAAAACCTTAATCCGAAAGAAGAATATTAATCGCTCAAAATGCCATCACACAAGTAAGTATACAAATAATGAATGCTTTCTTTGAAAATAAATATTTCATATCATTGATTGTTTTGGGATTAAACATAATTCTTTTACTTGTATACAAATTTATTATTAAAAGGCATCCATGTCAATATTGAGGAAACCAGGAAAGTATAAAACAGATGATATAAGTTATTAAAAAGAGAAAATAAATTATGAATATTGCAATTTTACCGGTTTTATGCTTATTGTTTATCAGGATAATCTGCCTTGGTACCAAATACCATTTCTTTGACCCAGTTATCGGTTCCTCAAATGAAATATCATAAATTATGCTATCTGAGCAGGTATAAAAAACAACCTTTCCTGAAACACTTTGATAAATTCGCGTACTGACCGCCCTACTCTTCATGCAAATATTAGGTCATTCGCATGGACATGGCTCATAATGACATTAAGATATATTAGTCTCGTTAAGCTCAATCTTCTCCCTCCTGCTTATTCCCAGCTCCAGGCTTTCAGCTATATCCAGGAATGCTGATGCACGTGGATTATCTGTTTTCTGTATACCCTCCTCAATCCTTTTTGCCACCACAATCTCATGGGCTATACGGTCCACAGCCACGGGATCAGTGCCAACAAGCATGGTATCATAATTACAAAAGAATTGTGGATTGGCACCCGGACCGCCGTTAAAGCAGCCTTTCAGTCCATCAACAATATTGAGCACCACCTTATCCCTTAAGGGGGCAAAGGCACAGACATGGGCACATGTCTCACCCCATAGCTGAGCATGCAGCCTGCCGGTGTTAGTTACCGAACCATAGGCCAGGTTTTTTAGGGCATTGGTAACTGTTGCACCCGCATTCTTCAGTATGGGTACATTGATTATTTTATCAAGCTCTTTGGTCACTATACCGGTGAAATATGAATACTTACCCCCGTTCACCATATGAGGCATTGTATACTCATCATACTCACCCTCCACATCAGCCCAGTAATACCAGTCTTTATCAATCATCTTCTCCCCGTACATTATCCCCTCATCATCATAATATGATCCGCTTTCATCCTGTTGTTCGGTTCCCATCACTTTAATTCCCGGGTAATTTTCTTCAGTATAACCTGTCTCATGCAACTGCACGAGCCGCCTGTCCCATATAATAATATCACTGCGTTCAATACCGCTAAGTTCCAGCTGTTTGATAATTGACCTGGTAACAGCATGGCTTGTAGTAAGAGTTTTACCGGCTACGGGGTTGACTTTAAGCCCAATCTTCTCGCCCGGCGACACAAACTGTCTCCATGCCTTCTTCAGTTTCCTCTCCCCTGTCAGGTCAAGCATAGCTTTTTCGAGCATAGCATAAGCCTCTTTTTCCATAATCTCATTATCGACTATTGCGCCAGGGTGATTAACACGGCTTACCTTACCGGGATATCTGCCCGGCATGGAATTTTCATTACGCGGCACCTTTGCCGCATCGGCAATATTGGTTTCAGGTTTCTCCTGCTGCTGCCTGAGCATGCTATCCGGAGCTGCGGCTATCGGTGCGCCTGCAACAACAAGGCTGCCCGTACCCAGCACCTTAAAGAATCTGCGGCGTGAAAAAGGGATTTTTGACATGATCTTCTGTTTATTATATTAAAATGAATGCACTAAAAATAAGAAAAATAATTAATTATACACAGTCTCACTGTGGGTGCACCTTCTTCAATTCCGGTTTTCGATTCCCTGATTCAGTAAGCCTGGTGATACCTGTCCAACACAATGTCACCAGGGTTCCTCAGGCTCATGGATCATATCTGCCCCTTATAAAGGCGCAGGAACAGCAGCCCATACACAACCAGGGGAAGCCACCGTCAACGGCTCAGGGCTTATGGCACCCGGAATCAGCAGCCCATACAACACCAGGGAAAGCCACCGTCGACGGCTCAGGGCTTGTGGCACCCGGAATCAGCGGCCCATACAACACCATGGAAAGCCACCGTCAGCGGCTCAGGGGTTGTGGCACCCGGAGTCAGCGGCCCATACACAGTGCTGATGAATAAATCTATAAGTTTTAACCAATAACAATAATGCATCATAATCCGGTATTTTCAGTCTTTAGGGATAACGATGAACTATTAAATACCAGAACTAATGAAAAAGCTGATTACTCCAATCATTTTAATTGTGCTTATCACGGGGTGTTCACAGGAAGATTCGCCCAGATATCCCCATTATGAAATTGAATTATCTTTACTCCCTGCCAGTCAGCATATAGCTGTCACAGGTACATGGGAGATACCGGTTGACCCTGCAACCAGCACAATCGATTTTCACCTCCATAAACAGCTTGAAATAGAGGACTTGCTTGTAAACGGCAGTGATGATTACCGTTTATCAGCAGGTAAAAGTGACATTCGTTATATGCCTGATGCAAGAAAGTACAGCATAGAAACAGGAGATTCACTTAAAGGCACTATAACGATCAGTTTCAATTATTCGGGCACTATCACCGAATGGAATGATATGATTGCAAACGTCATAGGTGAGGAATGGACAGAAATGGGTTTATATTTCCCCTGGTTCCCTTACAACACTGCTTACTCACCATTTACCTATGAAGTTAAAGTATTGACAGAAAAAGATTATCACACAGTAATGATGGGCCATGAAACAAAGGATGATAACTACGTCATATTCAGAAAGAAGACTCCAACAAATGACATAGTGGTATGTGCTTCAAAAGATCTTAAAATTATCTCAAAGGAAATATCACGCTACAATTTCACGCTGGCCCACTGCAGCATGTCAGATAATCTGACAGACACTCTTGTTACGGACGTTGAAAGGATATTAAGGCTATTCAACAGGTGGTTTCCTTCCGGGAACAAAACCATTTGCATAGTGGAATCAATGAGGGAAAAAGGCGGAGGCTATGCCCGGCTGGGAGGAATCTTTCTTCCCGGATTTACTCAATCTGACTATTTTGAATCGCGAAAGGCATACACAAGGTACCTTGCCCATGAGATATCCCATCTCTGGTGGTACAGGGCCAATACCAACACATGGGAAGACTGGTTGAATGAGGGTTTTGCAGAATATTCTGCTCTTATGGTGCTAAGGGAATTACATGGACCAGAATACTTTGATGAGTGGATAACCCGGAAAGAGAAAAATGTGGAAAACGCAGGTCCGGTGTGGCATACCGACCGCAACGGCAACCAGGCACACACCATCCTGTATGACAAGGCCCCTCTCCTCCTTTATGAGCTGGAAGGCAGAATAGGTATTGATTCCATGAAGCAACTTATGTGGGACCTTAATATTAAAAAAGTATCGGACACCGGTGAATTTATGGATATGCTGGAAGCCTGTGAAGGGAAAGAAACAGCGGAATGGTTTTTAGACAGGCTGAAGAGCTGAACGTATGTTTATGTTTCAGGGTTAAACTTTGTGCGCACGATTCATACAAAAAATGAGGTCTGCTTTAATTTTTGTGGGCAGTAGTCATTTGAAAATAAGCCCTGCCTTAAGTTTTATATGAGGCAGTCATACAAAAATAAGCTCTGACGTGACTTTTATGCTCACGAGTCATTTGAAAAATAAGCTATGCCTTAATTGTTATATACGGCAGCCATACATTAACAAGCTCTGCCGTGATATTATTCCGCACCCTGAAAAATTGCATACATTATTCGCTTAACCTGCTGTTGCGCAGGTTACTTTTCGCACCGGACGGCTTCATTCTTCAATTAACTTAACATCCGGTCAATTGCAGCAATTACAATAATACCGGCACCTTACGTCGTAAGTTGGAAAATAATTAAATGATTAGTATTTTTGCCGGGCATCGGGATGTAGCTCAGCACGGTTTAGAGTACTCGTCTGGGGGGCGAGGGGTCGCGAGTTCAAATCTCGCCATCCCG
>JBKHBA010000259.1:0-3956 GCA_046542595.1 Bacteroidales bacterium
CCGGCAACGATCTCGCTGGCCGACGCACTCCACTCGTCAATCAGTATTACCAGTTTAGTATACATAAGCTGACCGTCATTGCTTGAACGGTATTCTTCCCTGGACAGTGCCCGCCCTTCGGTGTAAACGATAAGCCTGCCTTCGGGAAGGAAGGATTCGGAGATCCTGATTGCAGGTTCCATAACACCACCTACATTGCCCCTGAGATCCATAATAAGTTTGTCCATGCCTTCAGCCTTAAGCTCGGCAATGGCTTTCATAAATTCCTCATAGGTGGTCATGGAAAACCTGTTGATCTTTATAAAACCCGTTGTGTCATCAACCATATATGACACGTCAACCGAATATATGGGTATCTTATCCCTGGTGAGGGTAAAAGGTATAAGCTCATCAACACCTTTTCTGAGTACTCTTATCTCCACTTCCGTACCCTGTGGACCTTTTAGCATGCCTATGATCTCTTCGTCAACAATACCCTGTCCGGCTATCAGGGAGTCGCCTACATAAATTATCTTATCGCCGGCCATTACGCCTGCCTTCTCTGAGGGTCCGCCCGGTATTGTGCTTATTATCAGCACTGTGTCTGTCAGCATATTAAAAGAAATGCCTATGCCCTCAAAGTTGCCCTGCAGCTGTTCATTGGAAGCGGTCACATCTTTTGCGGGGATATAAACAGAATGTGGATCCAGTTCGTGAAGCATAACGGGAATAGCCGCTTCCACCATCTTATTGCGGTTTACTGAATCAACATAGTTAGCTTCAACATAATTGAGTATCCTGCTTATCTTGTCTGTACGGGGTTTAACCGATAGTGGCGGATGGGATGTTCTGCCCGGCATCCATATGCCGATAAGCACACCTGCTATAACTGATACTGCTATTACCAGGGGCAGTATTATATTCCTGGGACTGTTATTGTATTTCATATTCATCTTTTTCAAGGTCAACGTAAATAATTTCAATACCCGCTCTTTTCAGAAGCTCAAGACCGTCAGACATCCTGTACCTGTCGCTGAAGACAACCCTCCTGATCCCTGATTGTATTATCAGCTTACTGCATTCCATGCATGGTGAGGTTGTAACATACAGGGTGGAATTCTCACTTGAGTTATTTGATTTGGCCACCTTGGTCATTGCATTGGCCTCGGCATGCAGTACATAGGGTTTTGTTTTATTGTTTTCGTCTTCACAAATATTCTCAAAGCCGGCGGGGGTGCCGTTATACCCGTCGGATATGATCATCTTGCCCTTAACAATAAGTGCGCCCACTTTCCTTCTTTTACAGTAGGAGTTTTCAGCCCAGATAGCAGCCATCTTAAGATAACGCTTGTCAAACTGTTTTTGTTTGTCGCCATAAGGCCTGAGCTCCTTTTTACCACCCATAATATATCTATTTGAGATCAAAAAAACGGTCATCAAAATTAGTTATAATAGTGTCTAAAACAAAATATTATAACTGCCTGGGAAAGCTGTATGACTTATGATTGCATCATAAACAGTTCTGGCGCAGTGGTTCAACCTCGATTGAAGCGAACGGCTATCTTGTAGATATAGTGCCAGGAGGCGAAGGCAGGCCCGGAGTTATTGGGGAGCTTAACTACCTTTATGATTATATTTCAAACTAAATGGCCTGTCCGGTGTTATCATCACAGGTAATTTTTATATTTTTATTGCAAATAAAAAAAGCACAGTTATGAAGATTGTTTCACTTGATAAGGTCGAAAAGACCAGGGTTGACATGGAAGGTGCTGATGGTGCCTATAAGCAGGTGCCACTGGGCAACAAAGACGGGGCACCCGTTTATTCATACAGGGTTTTTACGGTAGAGCCGGGCGGACACACTCCCTATCACCGCCACCCCTATGAACATATGAATTATATAATAGAAGGGCAGGGCGCCCTTGTTAATGAAGCGGGTGAGAAGCGTGCACTGAAAGAGGGTGATTTTGCACTGGTGGAGCCTGATGAAAAGCACCAGTACAGGAACACATCAGCCGATAGGGAGCTAAAGATAATATGCGGGGTGCCAAAGGAGTTTGAGTGAGCTTTCGGGTAACGGCTGGCAGATTAAACAGGAAAGGATCACAGCGCCTGTAACCTTTTTCCGGCTCAGTGTATCTAAAAGGTAGTTGTAACCAAAAAATCTTTATTATGAGCCTTAATTATCTTTTCAGAGCGCTGCCATGGATAGCCTTCTTTGCAGCCATCACCCTGTCTTATATTTATTATATCAGGGCCCGTAACAGGGAAAGACTGGCCCTTATCGAAAAAGGGACTGATGCGCCGGATGCATTCAGGGAGAAAAAGTTTCCCTGGCTGAAGATAGGTATTGTTATTACCGGTGTCAGTATAGGGGTGTTGCTTGTATTAATAATCTTTCTTACTGCACCTGATAAAACCCTTCCGGGAGAAGTTCTTCTGATACTGATGGTTGTTTCGGGACTGATTTTCGGAGGCATATCAATGATCATTGCACATTTTGTTGACAGGAAGAATAAGGAATAAGTGAATGGATGAACTGTATATTAAAAAAGTGTTGGATGGCGACATTGATGCTTTCAGATATTTTGTTCACCAGTATAAGGACAGGGCATACACCATGGCCCTGTCTGTGCTGAAAAATGAGTTTGATGCCCGCGATGCAGTACAGGAAGCCTATATAATCGCGTTCCGTAAGCTCGATAAATTCAGGGGCAGGTCAAAATTTTCCACCTGGTTCTTTCGTATTGTTATTAACGAATCATTAAAATTGTCAGCAGGATTAAAGAGGGAAAGACCAGCGGTGATGGACAGCACCGGGGTGCCGGAAACGGGTTATATTAACATTCAGGATAGCCTGAGCCAGGAAGAGCGACAGTATTATATAGAAAGGGCTATGAAGAATGTGCCTTCAAATGAAGCCCTGGCCCTGACACTTTTTTATATGCAGGAAAACTCGCTTGAAGAGATAAGGGAGCTGACGGGGTGGACCGTGTCAAAGGTAAAAGTGTTGCTGCACCGCGGCCGGAAGAATATGTATCATGAGCTCAGCCTGCTATTATCAACGGAAAAGAAAACATTATACTGATGGAAAAGAATAATAACCACGATAAGTATTTCAGGGACCTGCTGTCAGACGGCAACCGCAAGATGCCCTTTAATGATTTTGAGGATGAGCTGATGGCCGGGATACACAGGGAACATGAAAAAAGTAAATCAGTTCTTAGAAATATTAGGTTGTCATGGATCTTTTTCTTTCTTGGCCTGCTCTCCGGTATAGCACTGGTCCTTACACCACAATCACTAACCCTATTATCAGGTCAGAACCTGTTAGAAAGTATAATACCTGTTGCCGCTATAATTGTCAGCTGCCTGATTATCATCTTTTTTTTAGAAAAGCTGATAGGGATATCTTTTGCCAGAAAATGAGAGGAGATTTCTTAAGAATCCGGTTTTGAGATAATAAAGTAGTAATTTGAGCATAATTAATCTGAAATCATATGAAACGTCCATTAAAAAATGACCATTATTTAACAACCAACCGGCGGGGAGGGCGGGGAGATGATAATTTTTTAACCATAAGTTTCCTGCCTGTCAGGCGACAGGCATGTGTTTAGTGAAATAAGTTAAATACAATGACATGAATAAAAGTATAATAATTGCTATCATCCTTCTGGTTAGCAGTTGCTCGGGAAGAAAGGGTTCCACGGCCAATGAAATAGAAGTTGATCTTTCAGTAAATATCGACAACATTGAGACCAGAAAACTAAATTTGAGTGAAATAGCCAGCGAATTCAAAACGGTACTACTTGAAACCAGTGAAGCGGCACTGCTTAATAAGCCAACAGAGTTTGCGATCAATGATGAATATATCCTGATTGTTGACAGGGATCAGAAACCTGCCAAACTATTTACAACGACAGGTGAATATATCAGAGACATTGGTGACATAGGAGTTGGGCCTGATGAATACCTGT
>JBKHBA010000260.1:0-3950 GCA_046542595.1 Bacteroidales bacterium
GTTCATAGAGGTCAACACCATACCGGGCATTACCGAAGAGAGCATAGTACCCAAGCAGATGGATGCCTATGGTATACGTCCGGGCGACCTCTACTCAATGCTTATTGAGGACACTGTTAAAGACGGGTCAAGCTCTTCCTAGTCTTCTTCCACCTCCAGCTCCACATCATCAAAACGGTAAGCATCTATAGGCTCACATGTACATACAAGGTTCCTGTCGCCATAACCATTATCCACCCTGCCAACAGCGGTCCAGAACTTGTTCTCTGAGAGTCCGGGTACCGGATAAGCCGCTTTCTCCCTGCTGTACTTATGGTTCCAGTCGTCAGCAACCACCATGGCAGCCGTATGCGGCGAGTTATGCAGTACATTGTCCTCTTTGTCTGCTTTTCCATGTTTTATCTCCTGTATCTCACTCCATATTGATTTCATAGCCTCCACAAACCTGTCAAGTTCATATAAGGGCTCGCTCTCGGTGGGTTCAACCATCAGTGTCCCGTGTACGGGGAACGATAAGGTGGGAGCATGAAAACCATAATCCATCAGTCTCTTGGCAATATCCTCCTCTGACACACCAGCCTCGGCTTTGAATTTCCTGCAGTCAAGTATCATCTCATGGCCCACACGTCCTTTCTTGCCTTTATACAACACATCATAGTGATCTTTCAGGGCTGATGCCAGGTAGTTGGCATTCAGTATGGCCATCTTTGTCGACTGTTCCAGTCCCGCCGTGCCCAGCATAAATATATAGGAATGGGATATGGTAAGTATAAGTGCTGATCCGAAAGGAGCGGCAGCAACTGCCGTGGTGCCATTGCTACCACCTGTCTGTATAAGAGGATGGGAAGGAAGAAACTCGGCAAGGTGTTCAGCCACACATATGGGGCCCATTCCCGGTCCGCCGCCGCCGTGCGGGATGGCAAAGGTCTTGTGCAGGTTAAGGTGCACCACGTCAGAGCCTATAATAGCTGCATCAGAGATACCCACCATGGCATTCATATTGGCACCGTCCATATAAACCTGTCCGCCGTTCTCATGTATAATATCCGTCATCTCCTTAATTGCCACTTCAAAGACACCGTGTGTGGAAGGATATGTTATCATGAAAGCAGCCAGCTTACCCCTGTTCTCAAAGGCTTTTTTCCTGAGATCATCAACATCAACATTACCGTTCTCATCACATTCCACAACCACCACCTTCATGCCGGCCATAACACCGCTGGCCGGATTGGTACCATGGGCTGAGGAAGGTATAAGGACAATATTACGATGACTCTCGCCCCTGCTTATATGATACTGGCGTATCACCATCAGGCCTGTATATTCGCCTGCCGCACCCGAATTTGGCTGGAACGATACGGCTTTAAAGCCGGTGATCTTCTGCAGTGCATCACCCAGTTCATCCATTATCTGGTAATAACCCTTTGCCTGGTCTTTGGGTACAAAAGGATGAATATTACCATATTCAGGCCAGCTGAGAGGAAACATCGATGTGGCCGCATTAAGCTTCATTGTACATGATCCCAATGGTATCATGCTGTATGCCAGTGATATATCCCTGCCCTCAAGCAGCTTGATATACCTCATCATATCCGTCTCGCTGTGGTAGCGGTTAAAGGCCTCCTGCTGCATAAACTCAGTCTTTCTCCTGTACTTATCACTTATACATATGCAGTCACATATCTCCTTAACTTTCTCAGCCTTCTTACCTGCTGCTTCGGCAAAAATACCTGCCAGTGTGTTTATCTCATCCACTGTGGTTATCTCATCCAGGCTGACCATCACCTTACCTTCATAAAAGAAGTTAAGGTTAATCTCCTTCTTAAGTGCTTTTTCTTCCAGCTCTTCTGCTTTAACACCTTCTGGCAGCCTTACGTCCAGGGTATCAAAAAATTCACTGTTGGCTATCTCATA
This sequence comes from Bacteroidales bacterium, assembly GCA_046542595.1. Lineage (GTDB taxonomy): Bacteria > Bacteroidota > Bacteroidia > Bacteroidales > VadinHA17 > UBA9300. The sequence continues at coordinate 1,915 of JBKHBA010000260.1, forward strand.
GCCCAACTTCTCCAGCGTCTGCTTTAATGTACAGGTGCTCTGGTGTATATGTGAGGCTATCCTCTTCAGACCTTCAGGTCCGTGATACTGTGCATACATACCGCTCATATTGGCCAGCAGTGCCTGGGCCGTACATATATTAGATGTGGCCCTTTCCCTCTTAATATGCTGTTCCCTGGTCTGCAATGCCATCCTCAGTGCGGGCTTGCCATTTGAGTCTTTGGAAACCCCTATTATCCTTCCCGGCATATTCCTTTTCAGCTTCTTATGTGCTGCAAAGAATCCTGCATGCGGACCGCCGTATCCCATGGGCAGTCCGAAACGCTGATTAGAGCCAAAAACGATATCTGCTCCCCAGTCTCCGGGAGGGGTAAGCAGGGCCAGGCTCATCAGGTCAGCACCAACAGCCACAAGACCGCCGGCATCATGCACCTTTTCAACAAATCCTTTATAATCCCTTATATCACCGTTAGCGGCGGGGTACTGCAGTATGGCCCCAAAGAATGAATCATCCATCTCCTGCTCTGCATAGTCGCCCATAATAAGCTCTATACCCAGGGGCTCAGCCCTGGTAAGTATAACATCCAGTGTTTGTGGAAAAATATTTTCATCAACAAAGAGCTTATTGGCTCCGGCTTTAACAGCTGCCCTTGACCGTGCATTATGCATCATTATCATTGCCTCCGAGCCAGCTGTGGCCTCATCAAGCAACGAGGAGTTGGCCATCTCCACCCCGGTTAACTCACTTACCATGGTCTGGTAGTTAAGCAGTGCTTCCAGCCTTCCCTGTGATATCTCGGCCTGGTAGGGTGTGTAAGAAGTATACCAGCCCGGGTTCTCCAGGACATTCCTTATTATCACCGATAGAGCTGCGGTCCCGTAATAACCCATTCCTATAAAAGACCTGTACTGCTTATTCTTTTTCCCTATCTCGCGTATATGGTTAAGGTACTCAAACTCACTCAGCGGATCAGGCAGGTCAAGTGGTTTCCCGGTTAAAATTGAAGTGGGTACTGTTTCCTTTATCAGACTATCAACTGAATCGGTTCCCACTGTTTCCAGCATGCCGGGTATATCCCCGTCTCTCGGACCAATATGCCTGTTAACAAATTTATCAAATGCCATATCTTATGTATTTAGTAGTATTATTAAATTTATAGATCAATATTTTCTTCTGGTAAACTTTAAAACCTTAAAGATAATATTTATCTCTTATGTTAAAAACGGATTGCTCTTTCTTTCAGCGGCAATGGTTGTTGCCGGGCCATGACCGGGATACACGACGGTGTCGCCGGGCAGAGACAGCAGTTTATCAGTTATGTTGTTTAACAGTGTGTCATGATCCCCTCCCGGCAGGTCGGTACGTCCTATGCCGCCCGCAAACAGGGTGTCGCCGCTAAAAACACAATTCTCTTCTTCACAGTAATAAGCTATGCTGCCGGCGGTATGTCCGGGTACAAAAAGACTCTCCAGTTTAATACCACCCACGGTCAGCAGCTTTCCGCCCGAAATAAATCCACCAACGCCGGGTGGCTCCGGCATGCTCAGCCCGAACATCTCAGCATGCAGGGGCGCAGAAGTAAGATTGGGCACTTCTTCCCTGGCTGCAAGTGTACTGAGCCCGTATTCCTTCAGCATAAAGTGATTACCGAATATATGATCGAGATGGAGGTGGGTATTAAGCAGCTTAAGCGGCCTGAGATTATTGTCGCTGATATAAGCTTTCAGCTTATCAAACTCCTGCTCATCATAGCAGCCGCAGTCTATTATAACACTGTTACCCGCATCATCAGAGAGTATATATGTATTTACCTCGATAGGCGAAAAAACCATTTTTTTTATTTCCATATCTTTCCTGTTTAGCGTTGTTCTGCAATGGCCCCTGTTCTACCTGGAGTCTATTGTTCCCTTAAGCATGGGCACGAAAACAAAAAGCCCATGTTTTGTCTCTTCATATTCACCATTCTCATTTTTGTATATACGCGTCATCACCTGGCTTTTAGCACTTCCCACGGGTGCCACCAGGCGTCCCCCGG
>JBKHBA010000008.1:0-20792 GCA_046542595.1 Bacteroidales bacterium
CAAGATATACCCCACCTAATATAAAGGGCAAAGCCAAACTGTTGTATACGGTTAAAGAAGGAGATAACCTGGGATATATAGCCAGCTGGTATAATGTAGGGGTTTCTGACCTGAGATACTGGAATAATATCAACCGCAACCTTATCCGCATAAACCAGCAGATTGCAGTGTATGTTGATCCCTCTGAAAAAGAATATTATTCAGTTGTTGACGGCCTTAGCTTTCAGGAAAAGCAGAAGAGGACAGGGAAGCCGGCTATTATTAGCACAGCAGCTGCCACAGAGGCCGCTGACCCCGACTTTATTTACCATACTGTCCGTTATGGTGATAATGTATGGGACATTGCCAATAAATATTCGGGTGTCAGCGCTACGGATATACTTACACTGAACGGACTGGGTCGTGATGGCAAGATTCATGTGGGACAGAGACTGAAGATAAAGAAAAGAAGTTAATAATATTTATCTGAGCCTATAACAGCCTGACTATGCGTCCTTACAAGACCTTTCTTGTTTTCCTGGTCTTACTGGTGCTTCTGTTCGGACCCTCATACTTTGTGAGTGAACCTCTCAGGATAGCACCCGGCATATCTGTCAGCTGGCCTGAGCTAAGTCAGGAGTTCAGTCTGTGGTCGGCACCTGAGCACGGCAGAGACACATTGGCACATGTGGCAGCTGATAGCAGCAGGGTGGCCGGTCGGGATACAGCAGCTGGAATCAATGACGGCTCTCATCATGATGTGGCAGCTGATAGCAGCCGGAACTCCGGACGGCTTCCGGGGGGATTCCTTTATGATTTTTCTGATTATAAAAGCTTATCAGCCGGGCTGGGAAATATTATCCGTGACGGGACAGAGCGGTGCAGGATAATGTATTATGGCGATTCACAGCTTGAAGGAGACCGCATAACAGATCACTTGCGCCGGGAGCTGAGAAAGACATCAGGTGGCAGCGGTCCCGGGTTGTTAAGTCCCGAGCCCCTTGTATCGTACACACGGACCACATATATCAAAAACTCACCCGGCTGGGAGAGATATGATTATCTCGCATACGTAAACGGACGTATCGCTCACCGCCGCCTGGGACCGGTGATGAGCATAAGCAGGTTTAGCGGCCGGCAGGGTGGCGCTAAGGCTGAAAAGGCAGCATGGCTGAGCGTCGAACCTTCCCGCTTTGCCGACTCCCTGTCATCTGTGTATGATAATCTGCGCCTTTTTTATGGCAGTCTTGATGATACGCTTTTAATAAATGTTATCACGGATGCAGGACTGGTGAGCAGCGACAGCCTGTTACCGGTGAGCCAGGAGAGCGAATATTCTGTTTCTCTTGGAGCTGCAGATTATTTAAAACTTGAATTTACTGGCAGGAGCAGTCCGGATATCTACGGGCTGAGCCTGGAAAGTGACAGAGGTGTTATTATTGATAATATACCCGGCAGGGGCAGTGCCGGACTTGAATTCACCATGTTGTCGCGTGACAACCTGGACCGGCTGTATGGTATGCTGGAACCGGATATGATAATTCTCCATTACGGTCTTAACGTGGTCCGTAATATTAGCTCTGACTATAAGTATTATGAAAATGGTCTGTACAGCCAGGTTAAGAGGCTGCAGGATCTTTGTCCGGATGCAACTATTATGCTGGCAGGCCTTACCGATATGGCCCACAGAGATGGGGATAAAATAATATCATATAGGAATATACCGCTGATAAGGGATGCACAGAAGGGGGCGGCGGAGAGGGCCGGCATCTTATTCTGGGATGCATGGGAGGCTATGGGTGGTGAGAATTCAATACTTGAGTGGAGCCGGCGCAGTCCCGCCCTGGCGGCGGGCGACTATACACACCTGACATACGCCGGGGGAGCGGAGCTGGCTAAGTTAATGATACGTGATATGCTCCGACCCCTTAGCGAATGGCAGCAGCCAGGCAGTATACCCGCCGGTGATACCCTTATGAGAATGGCCGGCGGACAGGGTGATACAGCTGCAGCCCTGATGAGTAAGACTGCAACACAGAATGATACGGCTGCCGGCGATACTCTTTTAAAAAAGGCTGCTCAGGGTGATGCAGGTTCCGGCATACCATTAAAGCAGATTCTTGCCTATAATCATGGCAAGCCCCTTCTGTTTACCGGCAGCTCATTCTGGATACTGCTGTTTTTTGGACTTATGATATACAGCATGGTCTATAAAAAGCCACTGATACGGAATACCTACCTGTTCCTTTTCAGCCTGTTTTTTTATTATAAGTCTGGCGGAATATTTTTCTTCCTTCTTATCATATCCACCCTGGCTGATTATGCGGCCGGTCTCCTCATTCATTCCGCCAGGAGGAAGTCTGTAAAGAAAATGTTTGTGTTTTTCAGTTTGCTTGTTAACCTGGGCATGCTGTCTTATTTCAAGTATACGGGTTTCTTCACCGGCATAGTAAATGATATCTTCAATACTGATCTTCCCGTTATTGACTGGGTGGCCGCCCTGTCAAACTTTTACCTGGGCACCGGTTTTAATATAGAAAGCATTGTCTTACCCGTGGGTATTTCTTTTTTCACCTTCCAGACCATAAGCTACACCATGGATGTTTACCGGGGGAAGACGGCGCCGGTGCGCAATATACTGGATTTTGGCTTTTATGTATCTTTCTTCCCGCAGCTGGTTGCCGGCCCCATTGTCAGGGCCTCTGAATTCATACCCCAGCTCTATGCCCCTTTCAGGCTTTCCGTGAGGGAGTGGGGACATGCACTGTTTCTGGTGGTGAGCGGACTGATAAAGAAGATGATAATATCCGACCTTATATCCGTTAATTTCGTTGACAGGGTGTTTGAAACACCACTGATGTATTCGGGCATGGAGAACCTGCTGGCCATCTATGGTTACGGTCTGCAGATATACTGTGATTTTTCGGGTTATACGGATATAGCCATAGGTATAGCCCTTATGCTGGGTTACAGGTTGCCGCTTAACTTTAACTCACCCTATAAGGCACATAATATTACCGATTTCTGGCGCCGCTGGCATATATCACTGTCGAGATGGCTTAAGGACTACCTCTATATATCAATGGGAGGTAACAGGAAGGGACGTATCCGGACCTATATAAACATTATGATAACCATGTTGCTGGGCGGACTCTGGCATGGTGCCGCCTGGAGGTTTGTAATATGGGGCGGACTGCATGGGGCGGGACTGGTGGTTAACAAGCTGTGGATACAGTTATTTCCCCGCCGCAGGCAGCCGGGAAAGATAAAAAGGTTTATTTCTGTTCTTATCACTTTTAATTTTGTCAGTTTCTGCTGGATCTTTTTCAGGGCACCGGGTATAGATTCGGCAGGACTGATGCTCAGGCAGGTATTTACGTCTTTCAGTCCGGGCAGCCTTGTGGATCTTTTTACCTCCTACAGCCAGGTAATAGTAATAATGGTTTCCGGGTATATCCTCCATTTCCTTCCGGTAAAGGTAAAGGAAGCGTACCGGGGCCTGTTTATCCGGCTTCCGCTGGCCGTGAAAATACTCCTTGTATACCTTGTGGCACTTGTGCTTTATAATGTGCAGTCGACAGATATACAACCGTTTATATATTTCAGGTTTTAAAGATCGCAATGGACGGCTTTTTGGTGGGCCGGTTTTCCGCTCTCATCATATTTGTCTGCTCCTGCTGTTCAGAGGTAGTCTGTTCCCTTATGGCTCCCCCCGGTAAAGGGCGACACAGCCCTTTCGTATATGCCCTGCACCCAGGCTATGGCCATACCGTAATTGGTAACGGGTACGCCGGCTTCTATAGCCGGTTTAAGCCTGTTATGCAGCTGCTTGCGGGTTATCATGCATCCGCCGCATTGTATAAGAAGGGCATAATCCTCCACCGGTCTGGGTGTGGAATCGAGTCCGGATACAATATCAAAATGAATCTTCTTGCCGGTAAAGCTGCTTATCCACCTGGGTATTTTAACCCTTCCTATATCATCACAGGAGACGTGATGAGTGCATGATTCCAGCAGCAAGACCCTGTCGCCATCTTCCAGCTCCGATATTTTGGGTGTACCCTGTAGATAATTATTAAAATCGCCTTTCAGCCTGGCCAGGGCTATGCTGAAGCTTGTCAGCGGTATGTCTGCCGGTATTGAAGCATCCGCTTTAACAAATATCTGTGAGTCAGTAAGGGCAAGAGCCGGTTTAAGCGCTGATCTCTGAAGGAAGCTGTCTATCTCTCTTTCCTTAAGGACTATTGCTATGGCATCATTATCCAGTATATCTCTTATGGCCTGCACCTGCGGCAGTATGATCCTGCCTGCCGGGGCCTCCACGTCAATGGGTGTTATAAGTATCACTATATCCCCCTGGCTTATTATATCACCCAGCAGGGTGGGTGTTTGCAGTGCATGGTCGGGTATAGTTTCTTTTATCAGCCTGATGAGTTTCTCATAGTTTTCTCCCGTAAGGGATGAGAAGGGCAGGGGTTTTTTACCGCATTCCCTGGTTACCCTGGCTGTAAAGTCATCTGCAGGCCTGGTAAGGTCGTATTTTGTCTGGACTATAATAAAAGGGGTGTCGGTTTTATTGAAACTTCTGATGATCATTTCTTCAAATTCGCCCCACGTTTCATTATTCAGAACCAGTATGCCAAGGTCAATGATATCCAGTATTTTCATTGAGCGCTCAACCCGTTTCCGGCCCAGATCGCCTGTGTCGTCTATCCCAGCCGTATCTATAAGTATTACCGGGCCAAAGCCTGTTATCTCGAATGATTTTTTTACCGGGTCTGTTGTGGTCCCTGCCTGCTCCGAAACGATGGCTATATCCTGTCCTGCCAGGGCATTGATAAGGCTGCTTTTGCCGCTGTTCCTTCTTCCGAAAATACCTATATGTGGTTTACTTTCACGTCCTTTCTTCATATATCACATCACTGTTTTGAGGTCCCTGGTGTCTTTATTATATTATGGTGTGACTATAAGTCTTTGCTGCCGCATCTTATAAATCACATTATTGTTTAACTCTCCGGTGCCCGATCTTTATCACCTGCAGTGGCAGCCCTTATCATTTACCATCTTTTATATCATCAAGTGAGAACCCCAGCTTAAGAAGGTTACCGGCCTGCAGTATATCTTCCAGCTTTTCCCTGTCCATAAGCCCTGTTTGCTGGCAGGCGTCAAATACATCAGTATCATTCTCCTTCATAAACAGGGCTATGTCAGCAGCCCTGCTATAGCCTGTATCGGGGATAAGGGCAGTGCTTATCACCGGGCTTCTCATCAGCGTGTCATAGGAGGCTTTACCGTTAATCTTTAATCCTTCCACCATGTTCATGGCCATGCTTTTATTTGCGTTGATAAGCAGTTTGAGGCTTTCTATAATGGAGTGACCTATAAGGGGCAGGTAGGGATTCAGATCGAGACAGCCCTGTCCGCAGAGATTGCTGATTAGCATATCATTGGAGTATATCTTATGTGCTGTGGATATGATAAATTCAGGAATTACCGGGTTTACCTTGCCCGGCATAATTGTGCTCCCCATCTGCCTTTCAGGAATAGTCATGATTCCTGTTTTACTTATATCGGATGCAAGGAGCCTTATATCTGATGCAGTCTTTTCCAGGTTGACGGCATGAGCTTTAAGTATTGCATGTATTTCAACCCAGGTATCCAGATTGGAAGTGGCATCGCCCAGATTCTCACTGCGTGTAAGGGGCAGTGAAACAATATTTCTCAGTTCAGGCACCACCTCAATAATAAAAAAGCGGGGAATAGCCAGTCCGGTCCCTATTGCCCCTCCTCCCAGGTTAATAATCTTAATCCTGTCCTTGCATTTTGACACCCTCCACCAGTCGCGCGACAGGGCATCATTATAGGCACTGAACAGCCTGCCGAAGGATGAGGGCACTGCTTCCTGCATCTGTGTATAGCCGGGACGCAGGTAATCGCGGTACTTCTTTTCCAGCTCTTCGAGGGTTTGCCTCAGCATATTTATCGAAGCTTCCAGTTCCTCGAGCAGCTTCATGGAGGCTACTGTCAGTGCCGTGGGTATGACATCATTGCTTGACTGGTATATATTGGCGTGCTCAAGGGGATGGATAAGTGAATAATCACCTGCATTACTGCCTGTATTAATAAGTGCAGCATTGCTAATGATCTCGTTAATATTCATATTAATGCTTGTACCGGCACCTCCCTGCATTGCAGGTACAATAAAGTGGCTGTAATACAGTCCCTCAGACACCTCTATGGCTGCCGCTTCCAGGGCATTGATAATGGAAGGGGCTATAAGTTTCAGGGGAGGCTTATCACCGTATTTTGTGAGGGCAGCTTCTGAGAATCGCCTGTAAGCGCGGTAGCAGGCCTGCTTCACCTGTCCGGCAGCCCTGTACCATTCTTTATGGAAAGGGATATCACCCGGAAAATTTTCCTTTGCCCGTATGGCGTTTATGCCATAGAGTGCTTCCTCGGGTATCTTCACCTCGCCCAGCCAGTCAGATTCAATACGATCCATATTTTCATCTGTTTAAAATTTTTAGTTTACTGAAAATGAAGAAACTAAAAATTTCTTCACATTCAGGAACTCCCGATGAATTTTAATCATTTTAGTGTGTGTATTTTAAAATGTTAAAATTCATGGTCGTTTCAATTGATTGCTGAACAACAAATTTAGTTAAAAAAAACGGATGACAGCACAATCTTAGTTGCCGAAGCGTGGATTTACCACATTATTATATATAGATCCGAAAGAGTAGCTCAGTCCTACCTCAAAGGAATATGAATAATTGGTTTTCAGGGCTATCTGTCTTGTCAGCACCTCCTGTTCAGTGGCATCACCCTTGGGCAGGTTGCGCTGGTCATGTATAAGGTTCGCCCTGGCCTGGAGGTTGACAGACAGTCCTTTATATATCCTGTAATTGATGTGGGACCTGAAACCCAGGTTGTTTTCCGTAAAATCATGCAGGTAATTGGACCATGAAAGAGATACCCATCCTGATCCCCATGGCTGGTTAAAGCCGAGCGAGCTGCTCAGGTGATGTTTCAGAAGCGTTTCACTGGTCTTGAAGTATGTGGTTGTGTCATTATAATCATTATACTGTAGGTTAACACCGTATTGTATCCTGAACTGCCTGCTCGATGATTCCTCGTATGGGAAAAGGTTGTATTCAATGGCTGGACCGGCTTCAATGGCGAGCTGGTAATTATTATATGTATCACTTTCTATTGAAGTCCTGCCACCGGCTGAGAATTTAGGACCCAGGCTTTTTACCAGCAGGCTCCTGGCACTCCAGTTCTCACGGAAGAATGTATTATCAGTAGTAGTGTAGAGAGTCTGCCTGTATGAGTAGCGCAGGTCAAACTCTATCTTCAGTTCGGGTGTGACCCTGTCTGCTGAAAAGGATGAGCTGGCCCTGGTAGTCTCGTAGTTTTCATCTTTCTGGAACTCGCCTGATCCCCGCATCCTGAACATCCAGCTGTTCCATGGGTCATCCTGTATATTACCCTGCAGGCTTCCGGCAGAGGAGCTGTCATTATCATCTTCATATATGATCTTAATATTCCTGCTGAGAGGTGTCCTGGCCACGAATTGCATTAGTCCCATGGCTATTGTATTGGAGCGGCCCCTCCTTGTTTCGTCGGAGGTCTCGTTTACCGGGGAGAAAAACATCATCTGGTCATGTATATCACTGAATGCGCCCTGACCTATAAAGTCGATGGTATATTCACCACCACCGCCGCCAGTTGACCTTCTGCGAACAAGTATATGCACATCTGCCTCATCCTTGTTATTGACATAATTAACAAAAGGAAAATTCTTCCTGATATAATCCCTGTCGCACCAGCGGCAATCAAGGAATACATTCAGGGCGTCATCCCTGAGGTTGGTGCTTACAGATTCTTCTTTTTTATTCTTATTGAGGGTTTCAGTGTCAATATCCTGGCCTGTTGCCATAGCAGCAGTGAACAGGAATGGTATTATAAAAAAATATTTTATCATCTCGGTTTTTATGAAAATTAGTTGCAAAATTACCCAAATACCCGCGCAACAGGGCATGGGTCCTGTTAAAAAAAGTTAAGTAATTAGTAATTCCGGTGAATTATTTATTACCTGAAATAGGGTGGGCAAATGAGACCACATCTTTACCTGTGATTCTTTCCGGGCAAAGGATTATCAGGCGTTCCAGTACATTCCTGAATTCCCTTATATTACCTGTCCATTCAATCTTCCTGAGTTCCTTTATAGCACTCTCTTCGATTCTGCGGAGCCCTACCCCGTATTCCTTACAAATAAGGTGGTTGAAATGTTCAGCGAGCATAGGGATATCTTCAAGCCTGTCGTTTAGCTTTGGTACGTCTATAAGTATTACGCTGAGGCGGTGGTACAGGTCTTCCCTGAACCTGTTATGTTTTATCTCTTCGCTTATGTCTTTATTGGTTGCCGCTATCACCCTCACGTCAACTTTGATATCTTTATCGGAACCAACGCGGGATATCTTGTTTTCCTGCAGTGCCCTCAGCACTTTGGCCTGTGCTGCCAGGCTCATATCCCCGATTTCATCCAGGAAGATTGTTCCTCCCTGTGCCTGCTCGAACTTGCCTATTCTCTGCTTATGGGCCGATGTAAAAGATCCTTTCTCATGACCGAAGAGTTCACTTTCGATCAGTTCAGAGGGGATGGCTGCACAGTTAACTTCCACAAAAGGGCTTTTAGACCTGTGGCTCTTCTCATGTATCTGGTGCGCCACCAGCTCTTTGCCTGTTCCGCTGGCACCTGTTATCAACACCCGGGCCTCGGTGGGGGCTATCCTGTCGATCATCTCTTTTACCTTAACAATAGCCTCTGATTCACCAACTATTTCAAACTTCTTACTAACCTGTTTTTTCAGTGTACGGGTCTGTGTTATAAGGCTTGATTTATCCATGGCATTTTTCATGGTAATAAGGAGCCTGTTAAGATCGAGGGGTTTCTCAAGAAAGTCGAAGGCTCCTTTTTTTATTGATTCAACGGCTGTATCAATATTACCATGGCCGGATATCATTATTACAGGTATGTCATCACTTACATCCTGTATCTTTTCAAGCACTTCAATACCATCCATCCTTTCCATCTTAATATCACAAAGTATAACATCATATCTGTTTTCCCCGAAAAGTTCCAGTCCACCCGGACCGTCTTCGGCCACATCCACTTCGTGCTTCTCATACTCCAGCACCTCTTTCAGGGTGTTCCTTATTGCTTTTTCATCGTCTATTACCAGTACTTTGGCCATTTTAATTAATTTAAATGGTATATATTATTAAACCCGGGATAACTGATCCCTAATGTTTTACCGTATTTATTCCATATAATATCCTGTTACAGTTAGCTTGCATCATCCTTAAAGCCTCAGCCCCGGTACCTGATCCATTTCCACATTTCTTTATAGCTCACTTTCTTTCCGTACATAAGTATGCCAACACGATATATCCTGGCGGCAAGATAAACAAAGAAGATAAATGTAGCTATAAGCACAGCCACCGAAACCACGATCTCCCATACCGGCACTTCAAAGGGTATCCGTGCCATCATAACAATAGGTGAGGTAAAGGGGATCATTGAGAACCAGAAAGACAGTGAGCTTTCGGGATTCTCCATTGTGCCCATGGCCACGAACAGTCCAAGTATTATGGGTAACATTATCGGGAACATAAACTGCTGTGTGTCGGTGTCTGTATCTACAGCTGATCCCACAGCAGCAAAAACAGAGGCGTACAGCAGGTATCCGAAGATAAAATAAAAGAAGAAGGATACCAGTATAAGCGGCCAGTTAACATTCATCAGGTTGCCGAATATCTTTGCGAACTCCTGTTCCTGCTCTGACAGCTCAATTGTTTGTTCAGCCGCTGAATCAGGCTGCGATGTCTGCACCTGGCTCATCACGCTCTGTGATATCTGGCTGTTCACTTCCTGGGTGTTGTCAGGCAGTACTGTTGACTGGACAATGCTTAGAATGCCGAAGGACAGTATTATCCAGATAGAGAACTGTGTAAGCCCTACAAGGGCTATCCCTATTATCTTACCCATCATCAGCTCCACGGGTTTAACCGAGGATATAATGACCTCCACTATACGGTTATTCTTCTCTTCAAAGACACCTCTCATTACCTGTACACCAAAGAGCAGTACAACAATATACATAAGAAATGCTCCCAGGTATGCCAGTACCATTGATACACCCGTGCTTGTCTCTTTTGTTTCCCCGGCGTCATCTATCCTTATTGTTTGTACCGACACGTCGGTCTGCACGCTCTTAAGTATATTTTCTATATTTTCAATATTATAGGCCAGCAGCTTCTTGTTTTCAATATCCTGTTCCAGGGAACGCTCAATATATTGAAGCAGGTCCATTGGTGGCTGTTTTTTTGATATCAGCTGCACTGCCTGTGGCACACTTGTCACAAGGGGTGAGATATACAGTACCCCGTAATAGCCTGCTTCTTCAAAGCTGCTCTTAAGCTGGTTGATATCAGTATTTTCGAGGTATACAAAATCCACATCATCCCTGTCTTTGAGCACACCTTTAAAAAGCTCACTGTCCTCTTCCACTACCGCTATTCTCTTAAATTCCTTATCCTGGTTACCCATTATGAGCACCGGGATAATGAAGAGTGCTACAAAAATAAGCGGGGTCAGCACGGTCATTATGATAAATGATTTCTTTTTTACCCTGGTGCTGTATTCTCTTTGTATAATGGTTGATACGTTTGACATGGCTGCTGTGGTTTGATCAGTTGTTTTTATTGGCTTCAACTACTCTGATAAATATCTCGTTCATGGAGGGCATGGCCGGGTTAAAAGATATTACCTGTCCCCGGCCCGTCATATCCCTTATGATATCATTCGTATCATGCTTCCCGTCTGTTTTGATACGGAGTGATGTTTTACCGGTATCCTTCCTGCTGTCAAGTATCTCGTAATGGCCGTTGGTCTTAATATCCGCCTCGCCCCTGAAAAGAATATCGTACTCATTGGCAGCCCATTCTTCACGTATCTTTTCCACGCTGCCTTCCAGTATTCCCCTTGACCTGTCAATAAGTGTTATATGGTCGCACAGCTCTTCAACAGATTCCATGTTATGGGTTGAGAATATTACCGTTGCTCCCTTTTCGCGAAGCGAGAGTATCTCATTCTTCAGTATCCTTGTATTTATGGGATCAAAGCCGCTGAAGGGCTCATCGAATATTAACAGTTTGGGTTCGTGCAGCACGGTGGTCACAAACTGTACTTTTTGCTGCATACCCTTGGATAGCTCCTCCACCTTTTTGTCCCACCAGTCTATTATCTCCAGCCTTGTAAACCAACTTTTCAGTTTATCCATGGCTTCCTGTTTGCCCAGTCCTTTAAGGCGCGCGAGGTACAGGGCCTGTTCACCCACTTTCATCTTTTTGTACAGTCCTCTTTCTTCCGGCAGGTAGCCTATTGAAGGGAGGTCAGCCCTTGATATTTTATGACCGTCAAGTTCAACTGTTCCGCTGTCGGGGGCGGTTATCTGGTTTATTATCCTCAGCAGTGTTGTCTTGCCTGCCCCGTTAGGACCAAGCAAGCCGTAGATGGATTGCCTGGGCACTGACATACTGAGATTGTCGAGGGCCAGGTGTTTGCGATACTGCTTAACTACATTTTCAGCCTGTAAGAGTGACATTGATCTGGTTTTACATTGTTTAACAAAGAAAATATAAATGTAGAAATAATTATATAACAAACAGAGTTTATAAAACAGGAAGCGGTAACGGCAATGCCGAGCAGTACTGTTTTGCAGTGATTATTTTACTCAAAGTAGGATTTCATTCGCTCAAAAAATCCCTTGTCGTCTTTCCCCGGCTTTGGGGTGAATGACTCGGAGTCCATCATTTTTTCAATCACCTTCTGTTCTTCAGCCGTCACCTTTTTCGGTATCCATACATTTACATTTACCAGCAGGTCACCTTTACCATAGCCGTTTACTTCCGGCAGTCCCTTGCCTCTCAGTCTCAGTATCCTGCCTGCCTGTGTCCCGGGCTCAATCTTTATTTTCACCTTGCTCTCAATTGTTGGTATCTCAACATTGGTGCCCAGTATAGCCTGGGGTACGCTGATATAGAGATTATATATAAGATCTTTACCTTCCCTGTACAGTTCAGGGTGCTCTTCTTCGTCTATCATCACCAGCAGGTCGCCGGGCACGCCGCCGCGCCTGGCCGCATTACCCTTGCCGTTAACGGTCATCTGCATTCCTTTGGCAACACCGGCAGGTATATTGATCTTTATTACTTCCTGTTCCTTTACAATTCCTTCACCATAGCAGGTATTGCATTTATTTGTGATTATCTTTCCTTCACCTCCACAGGTAGGGCATGCTGAGGTGCTCTGCATCTGTCCCAGTATGGTGTTTGTGACACGGGTAACCTGGCCTGAGCCGTGGCATGTGTTACAGCTTGAGTAGCTGTTACTGTCTGCCGCCCCTGAGCCACCGCAGCTTGAGCAGCTGACATACTTATTGACCTTTATCTTTTTCTCGGCACCGTTAAGAATATCCTTGAGTGTTAGTTTGACTTTTACTCTCAGGTTGGAGCCCTTGTTTACCCTCTGGCGACTTCTACCGCCGCCGCTGAAACCGCTGAAACCGCCAAAGCCACCAAAAGCATCACCGAAGATGTCCCCGAATGAAGAAAAGATATCATCCATACTCATGCCTGCACCTCCGAAACCGTTCTGTCCGCCCAGACCGGCATGGCCATAGTTGTCATAGCGGGCTTTCTTGGTATCATCGCGCAACACTTCGTAAGCTTCAGCTGCCTCCTTAAACTTATCCTCGGCCTCCTTATCACCCGGATTTTTATCCGGATGATATTTAAGGGCCTGCTTGCGGTAGGCCTTCTTTATCTCATCCTTTGTTGCATCCCTTGATACACCCAGTACCTCGTAATAATCTCTTTTTCCCATCCTGTCTTTTATTATTCTCCTACTACTACTTTAGAATACCTTATTATCTTATCATTCAGATAATACCCTTTCTGTATTACATCCACTACCTTTCCTTTTTTCTTTTTTTCAGTAGCTGGTATTTTGGTGACTGCCTCGTGTAAATCGGTATCAAAATCCTTGTCCATGGCCTCAATCTCTCTTATCCCGTTCTGCTTCAGGAATTCCTTCATCTTACCATAGATAAGGTCTATCCCTTCTTTCATAGACTTGCATTCGGGTGTTGACTCCATCAGGTTCATGGCCCTGTCAAAATCATCCATCACCGGCAGGATACCAAGCAAGATGCTCTCCCCGGCCGATCTTGTTAGTTCCATTCTTTCCTTCAGGGTCCTTCTGCGATAATTATCAAATTCTGCGGACAGACGCAGGTATTTATCCTGCAATTCTGCCAGCTTTTCTTCCGCATCCTTTTCCTTTCCTTCACTATTGTCAGAGTCCTGTTTCTCTTCTATCTCTGTATCTGTTTCCCCGTTGTCGGCTCCTGGTTTTTCTTCTTCCGTATCCCCAACAAATTGTTCTTCCTTCTGATCTCCCTCATCAATAGGTTTATCATCTTTATTAACAGTTTGTTGGCTTTTTGACTGCCTGTCTTTTTCTTCTTCTTTGCTGCTTCTGTTCTTTGCCATATATCATCATTTTTCAGTGATCATAATGCATGACAACAAATAACCTGCCATATGGCTTGCCGGGACAAATTGTCATGCATCATGGAGATATTTTTGCTGCTTTGGCAGGAAGTCCGGGCAGGCATGAATATTGGCATATAGATCTTTTTGAGAAAACATAAGGGCTTAAATGCAACCAAAAGGGAATATCGTTGTTAAAGATTTATATAACTTAATTTAAAATATCGGAGATCAGCTATGGAACTTGAAATATTTTTTGAGGATAACAAAAAGGTTAATGCCAGCTTTAACGGTTCGGTCATCAAAACCGACCAGTCAGTAAAGCACGGGGGAGACGGCACAGCACCTGAACCCTTTAATCTTTTTCTTGCTTCAATAGGCACATGTGCAGGTGTTTATGTAAAATCTTTCTGTGATAAAAGGGGTATTGATGCCAGCAGGATAAGGATAATACAGCGTCATAGTTTTAACCAGGAGACCAGGCTGATTGATAATATTGAGCTTGAAGCAATATTGCC
This sequence comes from Bacteroidales bacterium, assembly GCA_046542595.1. Lineage (GTDB taxonomy): Bacteria > Bacteroidota > Bacteroidia > Bacteroidales > VadinHA17 > UBA9300. Next base: position 14,118 of record JBKHBA010000008.1, read on the forward strand.
GGATGACTTCCCTGATAAATACAGGCAGGCGATTATCAGTGCTATGGATCTGTGTACCGTTAAAAGACACCTAAAAGATCCTCCGCAAATAAGCAGCCTTACCAGTAAAGACAAGAGCCACGATATTTAAAGTATTATGTTGTTACCGTAAGCAGAGCACAGTCCGGGTACCGGTACTTTTGCTGTTATGTAAACATATTACTGGTTTTCACAACAGGGTGTGATTTTATGCCCGGGAGGCAATAAAGGTCAGGACTCTCATTCTTACTTAAATGTTTATTGATCAGGTTCAGACTGCAGCTATTGCCTCAATCTCTACCAGTACGCCGTAATGGAGTTCCTTTGTAGGGACAACAGAACGCGAAGGTTTAAAACTCCCGAAGAATTTTTTATAAATCTCATTAACTCCCGGCCACAGGGAGATATCGGAAATATATACAGTGGTCTTCAGTATTTTCCGTCTGTCAGAACCACAGTCTTTGAGTATGGTACTGATATTCTCGAGTACCTGTGCTGTCTGCTCCTCTATACCACCTTGTACCTGTTCGCCGGTGAAAGGATTAACAGGCAGCTGGCCTGAGACATAAATTGTATCATTGAATTGCACGGCCTGTGAATAGTGGCCTTTCGGTTCGGGTATGTTCGGGGTATACAATTCCCGGATTCGTTTATCTTTTTTTCCCATTATATAGCTACTATGGTTTAACGATGGCACGATGCCCTGATGTATCAGCATCTAAGATAATCTATTTACTTAAAAACTGCTTATGCTGAAACAGAATGTAAGTTCTTATCGTGGAAGAGCTCTGCAGCCTCATGACTTATACGATAAACGCGGGTTTTCCTGTTTGATGTATCAGGTTTTCCTGTAATATTTTCCCATATATTCAGCTTTGTCCAGTATTAAACCGTTCAGTGCCTCATAAAATTCTTTACCATTTTTTACCGATTCGCGGGGCAGCTTCTTTTTTAGTGCAAAGATCCTGAAAAAATACCTGTGTTCGCTGCCTCCGGGTGGACAGGGCCCTCTGTAGCCGATCTTCCCGAAATCATTTTTAGCCTGTGTAGCCTTATTGTCAAGATGCTTTTGTATCGGAATGATCTTTTCCAGCTTATGGCAATCTTTTGGCAGGTTATATACTATCCAGTGCGTAAATGTTCCTCCAGGAGCATCCGGGTCTTCCATAATAAGTGCGTAGGTGAGTGTACCTGCTGGCTCTCCTTCCCATTTCAGGGCTGGCGAAACATCATCACCGTCACAGGTATGCTCTTTTGGTATATTTGCTCCATGTTCAAATGCTGTGCTTGTAATAGTGAATGCCATATAATTGTAGGTTTTAAGTGATAATTTAAATTATTCACGGCAGAACCGCTGTATTTTATATAAACTTTTTTAATGGTTTCTTTTGTGGAAGTTTTAATATAAAAAATTTCATCTTTGCTTCATGCTGATTTATCCCGTATTAAATAAAACAATTATTATACCAGCTCTTGATTTGTGCTTATTTACCGGCGGAATGAAGCTTCTTTAAACCATCAGCAAAATGAAAACAGGGGAATAAACACCCCACAAGTGTTGAAAAAAATTCACATCATATACTGGTACAAGTATAGTACGATATTCAGTTTTTCCTGGTTTTTCCGGTCATTGGAACAAAGCGTACAGGGATCAGTTCCTGTTCCTTAAATTTATTTTCTGCTATCTTTTCCATTAATATCAGCTTCTGGTAAGAATTACTGACAGGTGCCAGTAGCTTACCACCGGATTTCAGCTGCTGTTTTAAAGGTTCGGGAATAGCTTTTGTTGCAGCGGTGAGCATGATTTTATCAAAAGGGGCCGCCCCGGGCCAGCCTTTATAGCCATCGCCAAAACGAAGGCTTACATTTGTGATGCCGGCAGCAGCAAGGTTTTTTGTTCCAAGGTCTGCCAGCCACTCAATGATCTCCACGCTGTAAACATGTGATACCAGACGCGACATAACAGCTGCATTATAGCCACAGCCACTGCCTATTTCCAGTACTTTATCCTCAGGCTGCAAATCCAGTTCCTGTGACATATAAGCAACTATATAAGGCTGGCTGATAGTTTGACCCCGGCCAATAGGGAGGGGGGCATCTTCATAAGCCATTTCTTTCATATCATCCGGAACAAACAGCTCCCTTTTAATTTCCCGCATGGCATTTAACACCCTTTCGTCATGAATATCGCGACCCTTCAGGTCATACTCAATCATTTTTTCTTTGTCATTCATAAGCTAATATTTATTAATTAACAGATAATGAGAAATATAAAACTTTAGTTCGTGATGCAGGCAATTGCTTTCCCATTAACTTTTTTAATCATTGTTTTGTCAGTTTTAATAAATTCTTCAAGCGCGGGCTCATAAATCCGGTTTACTTTTATGCAGTTTTTTATTTAAAAACTATTCACTATGCTACGAGATTGTCTTACCGGTACTGTCCCCTGCATATATAAATGCTGCTTTATACAGGTATGACAAAAACTATTCCGTAAATATTAATTTTGATACCGGTATTGCTTATTTATTTATCCAAAGAGACCAGTCATTTTCCTTTATAATTCCCGATATTCTGTCACCTTTGTCCGGCTTATATACAAAACTGACCTGCCGTGAAAAACCTTTTGCCTGGCCGGTGCCCGGTATAAAAAAAAGAGGTGTATCAGCTGATACACCTCCTTCCATAATCTGTGTGTTTTTATCTTTAACCTTCTTCCTCAAGGAGTTTCTGGACTTTCTGCATAAGCTCAGGATCGTTCTGTATCTGCATATTTATCTCCTGGTAACGCTCTACGGTCATGTCCTGGTCAAGTATCTCCTTTTCCATTTTCTGCTGAGCCTCAGTCTGGATATTTACAATCTCCGTATTGGCCTTGTTGAATTTTTCCATCTCTTCATCGCTGGCTTCAACCTCTGTATTAGGATCCTGCATGGCTCCGTATATCTCGTTGAACCGCTGTATATCAAGTTCTGCTTCTTCAACAGCCTTGAGCATCTCTTCCTGTGACTCCTGGTTAATAACCTGTACTTTCTTAACGGCGGCAGCAAACTGTGTCACTTCCTTATCCGATACTTCATCACCAGTCTGTGCATAAGTAGCGGTACCACAAAAAAATACGGTCAATAATAAAACTGTTATTTTTCTGATTTTGAGCATAATAAAATATTTAAGTTAATTAAAAAATATAAATTTTTCTGTGTTAATATGTCTGTATCCTCTTATATCCTTACTTTGTATTTTGTCCGGTTTTTTTACCTTCCCGGTTTCTTATACCTTACCTGGCTTCTTTATCTTCCTGGTTTCGTAATGATAATACGAAGTAATGAATTATATTATTTGCATGCAAATCAGTATCTTATTATTAGTTTTTATGCCCTTTACAGGCAGCAGGAAAACAAGAAGCAATGAGGGTTTAAGGCGTTTATGTTAAATATAAGTTAAAACCTTTATTTACTGGTCAATAATGCTTTCAATACAGGAAATGGTTATCATTAAATGATTTTCCCGTCAGCTTCTCTTAAGGCCAGACCAGGGTGATAGATTATTTAGCAAAAACCCCGGTGGACAATAATTTTGCTGGCGGGTTTCTCTTTCCCTTGTTGGTGCATTCGCCTCTACTCTGTGGCAGCCGTCCGGCATGAACTGTTTACTCTTCAACTCTTTGTATGCAGGCTCCCAGTGCATTCAGCCGCCCGTCAATATCCTGGTAGCCCCTGTCTATCTGTTCTATATTATATATGGTTGATGTGCCGTCGGCAGAAAGCGCTGCCAGGAGGAGGGCAACACCGGCCCTGATATCGGGTGATGACATTACGGTACCTTTCAGGTTTATTTTTCGTTCAAGGCCTATCACCGTTGCCCGGTGAGGATCACAAAGTATTATCTGTGCCCCCATGTCCAGCAGCTTATCAACAAAGAACAGCCTGCTTTCAAACATCTTCTGGTGTATTAGGACAGAGCCTTTGGCCTGGGTGGCCACAACAAGGAAGATGCTTAACAGGTCGGGTGTCAGTCCCGGCCATATAGCATCCGATATGGTTAGTATTGAACCGTCAATATATGTTTCTATCTGGTAACATGTCTGTGCCGGTATATAAATATCATCGCCCTTTCTGTCAATCTGGATGCCCATCCTTCTGAACGAGTAGGGTATTATGCCCAGGTTATCATATGATACCTCCTTTATAGTTATCTCTGAACCGGTAAGGGCAGCCATACCAATAAAGGAGCCAGTCTCTATCATATCGGGCAGTATGGTATGGTCACAGCCTCCCAGCTCCTTCACCCCCTCTATATATAAGAGGTTGGATCCTATACCTTCTATATTTGCGCCCATGCTTGTCAGCATACGGCATAGCTGCTGTATATAGGGCTCGCATGCTGCATTATAAATGGTGGTCTTGCCTTTAGCCATCACAGCTGCCATGATAATATTAGCCGTGCCTGTTACCGATGCTTCGTCAAGGTGCATATAAGCGCCTTTCAGCTGCCGGGCTGTTACCGAGTATAGAGATTTTTTGGGGTTATAATCAAACCTGGCGCCCAGCTTGCTGAATCCACTGATATGGGTGTCCACCTTACGCCTCCCTATCTTATCACCTCCCGGCCTTGGCATGCTGGCCCTGCCAAAACGTGAAAGCAGGGGGCCCAGCACCATCACCGAACCCCTGAGTGATGAACTTTGCTCTATATACCCGGGTGTTTCCAGGTGGTCAAGATCAATATTTGCCGCTTTAAATGAATATGTATCCGCACTCAGTTTTTTGACTTCTGCTCCCAGGCTGCTTATTAGCTCTATAAGCCTGTTGACATCACTGATATCAGGGATATTTCTTATTATTACCTCATCGTCTGTCAGAAGGCTTGCGCAGATAACCTGCAGGGCCTCATTCTTGGCACCCTGTGGATGTATATCACCTTTCAGCTTCCTGCCTCCTTCAACTATGAATTTGCTCATTACCGCTTCGACTGGTATTTTTTCTTATGTTGTTTGTTTTGTTTGCCCTGTGGCTTTTTCTTTTTCGGTCCAAGCAGATCCTTTACCTCAAGCAGCCTGGTTCCCTCTGGCAGCCTGAGCCTGTCGCCCGACAGTTCTTTAAGATCCTTGATAATAACATCATCATTTATCTGGCTGCGGTTCCATGTTGCAGAGGCCTTCTTCATCTGGTTGGCTATAAGCAAAACCAGGTAGCTCTTCTCCTCACCGTCTTCCATCTTGCAGGCCTCCTCTATCATCATCTCTATTATCCTGCCGTAATGAAGATATTTTACCTTACCTTTTTTATATCCGATCTCCCTTGGCTTCTCATAGAGTGTCTCCTTCTCAGGCGGGGGATAGGGCGAATCTATGTCAAGCTCAAAATCGGCCATTATCATAAGGTGGTCCCACAGCTTATGCTTTATGTCGGTTGAATCCCTTATGTTGGGGTTTAGATTGCCCATTATCTGTATTATTGACCTGGCGGCACGTGTGCGCTCATCCCTGTCGCTGATGGTCTTTATATGCTCAACCATCTTCTGCACATTCCTGCCGTATTCCGGCAGGGACATCTTTGTTCTCTGAGTGTTATAATCGTGGTTCATTAAAGTGATTTTCTGCAAATTTAAGTATTTTTACTCGTAATGAGGTAATATGCTTACTTTATATTTGTATCATCAATAAACAATATTATTATGAGAATCATTACTGCACTCCTGCTTTTTATTACTGTAAACCTTTCTGCAAGCGACAGCTACCCTGCCGGCAATATAGATGTGCTGCATTATGAATTCAGTATATTCCTGTCAGACAGCAGCGATCTTATCAGGGGTGAGGCTTTAATCAGGCTGGTTCATACGGCAGTTGCCGGACAGCTAGCCCTGGACCTGGCAGGCAGGGGTGATGACGGCAGGGGCATGACGGTGAAGCAGGTTAGGGCGGATGATAGGATGGCTGAATGGGAACATAATGACAACAGGTTACTGGTGATGCTGCCCGCAGAAAAAGCTGAAGGAGACACATCGGAAATATATATAAGCTGGCGCGGTGTGCCTGCCGACGGGCTGATCATTTCTGATAACAGGTATGGAAACAGGACCTTTTTTGCCGATAACTGGCCCGACAGGGCAAGGAACTGGATACCATGCGCTGATCATCCCTCGGATAAAGCTGCTGTGGATTTTAAGGTGTATGCGCCGCCACGGTACAGGGTGGTGTCAAACGGTTTTCTTTACGAGGAAAGTATGTTGCCGGAGGGCAATAAGCTTACACACTGGAAAGAAGAGATTGACATACCGACAAAAGTGATGGTTATAGGAGTGGCTGAATTTGCTGTTCGCCTTGCTGGCCGAGAAGGAGATGTTAATATATGGAGCTGGGTATTCCCGGAAGACAGGGAAGAGGGCTTCTATGATTATTCGGTGGCAGTTGAGCCCTATACATGGTACAGTGAAAAGATTGGTCCATATGCCTATAAGAAGCTGGCCAATGTACAGTCAAAAACAATGTTCGGGGGCATGGAGAATGCCGGCTGCATACTCTATTCTGAGAGATCAGTGACGGGACGCGGGGAGGCAGAGAGGCTGATAGCACATGAGATAGCTCATCAGTGGTTCGGCAATTCAGTTACTGAGCGCGACTGGCATCATATATGGCTGAGTGAAGGGTTTGCCACC
>JBKHBA010000261.1:0-3938 GCA_046542595.1 Bacteroidales bacterium
ACCATCTTTATAAATAAGGCCCTGTGTATAGGCTTTCCTGTCATGAGGATACATATTTATAATCCTGTAACCGTAGAGTTCAGGCTCGATATCGGAAATAATGGTTATAAAATGGGTAAGCACCTGGGCTCTTTTATCATCCTCCCAGGCCATCACCTTAAGGGGTATCCTGCCCAGTCGCGCCGATGCTGTTTCCACTGTATATTCAAGCACCCCGCCCTTAAGTGTTGCCAGGGCTGTACCATCGAAATACACTTTAACGGAGTCGGGCATAAGCTCGCCGCGAAGCCCAAGCACCAGTTTAATCTCTTCGCCTGAACTGAACCTGGCCCCGTCAGCAGGCTCACTGATATCCACAAGGCTGGCAGCCGGCACTTTTTGACTTTTCCCGGTCTGATCGCGGTTTTGATCCCGGGAACCTGAGGATTCAGACGAACCATTACATGATACCGCAAATAATAATATTAAAGACTGGATAATATAAAAAAACCTCATAACACTTTGATTTACAACTTTCACTGTTCTTTGTTTTTGTCACCCCTGCCAAACAGTCTCTTTAAAACCGGCTTCCTGCGGCTCAGCCTTTTCTCCGCCTCCTTTTCCCTTTCATCATACAGGCTCAGCTGCTGCCATATACTGCTCCAACCCGGGAATCCACCAATATTCCTGTCATCGATATATATATCAGCATTTATCTTACGGCTTATCGACTCATCATATACCTCTTCCGGGTAATTCTTGTTTACGGCATAAAACTCTATCCCTTTCTTACTGCAATACTGAACAGCCTCATCCAGCCCGGGACCAGCCCTGAAGGTCCACAGGATAAGGAGTGCACCGTGTTTCTGCAGCTCCCTCAGTGTTTCAAAGGCAAACTGCTTATCCTTTCCTATGGCGGGATATTCATGCTCAACAATTGTGCCGTCAAAATCGACCGCTATCTTAAGATTCTGTAAATGTTCCATTACTCAGGTTTAAGATATTTGTAAAAATATATAAATTGGGAATATTGATAAAATTTATCTTAATTTTACAATTATAACAGCATTTTTCCGGGAAATGAAGAAGCAGATACCCAACTTTCTTACTTTGCTCAACCTGACTTCAGGCTTTATTGCCACCATCATGATAATGAAAGGGCATCTTGTTCCTGCAGTCTGGTTTATTGCTGCATCCCTGCTCTTTGATTTCTGCGACGGTCTTGCTGCACGGCTGTTAAATGCATATTCAGAGATAGGCGTTCAGCTCGACAGCCTGGCCGACATGGTCAGCTTTGGCGTGGCTCCGGGTCTCATGATGTACAGTCTTATCCTTTCTGCAGGTGGTGCAGATAGTATTGCAGGATACCTGCAGTACATCCCTGTTCTTATCCCTGTCTTTTCAGGATTTCGCCTGGCAAAGTTTAATATTGACAGGGCCCAGAGTGATCATTTCAGGGGACTGCCCACACCGGGCACTGCTTTCTTTATTATCTCCCTTGTCTTTGCGGGTGAATATGGCAGCAGCCAGCTTATTGAGGGCCTTCTTGATTCGAGGTTTGTTCTCTCATTCCTCACCCTGCTCTTTGCAGTGCTTATGGTTACGGACATCCCCATGTTCTCATTTAAGTTCAGGCATTTCAGGTTCAAGGGTAATGAATTAAGGATAGTCTTCCTGGGTTCTGCGGTTCTGCTGGTGGCAGGAGCTGGATTTGCCTCCCTGCCCCTGGTAATAATACTTTATATCTTCGTATCACTTATCTGGGCCCTTATCACCTGACCCGTCTTTTTTCTCCTTCATCTTACGCATAATCTCCGTTTGCCTGCGTATTGACTCCTGGTGCAGCAGCTTGAGATACTTTTCCGTAAAGCTACGGTCCAGTCCGGATAAGCCGGCCTGCCTCAGCCGTGTTTTAAGTATCTGAAGCCACCGGTCCATCTGCAGTACCGCCACATTATTAAGCGATTTATATTCACCTATAAGATCAATTATCTCGAGGCGCCTTGCCAGCAGGTCTACCAGCTGCTGATCAACCGAATCGACCTGGTTGCGCAGCTCTTCCAGGTAATCAAGGAATCCCGGGTCTTCAGGTTGTGAGCGCCTGACAACCAGGTTTTTCATCATATCACAGTAGCCGACGGGAGACAATTGCTGGACACCATCACTCAGTGCCGATGAAGGTTGTCTGTGTACTTCTACCATCAGTCCGTCCATATTCAGATCCATTGCCTTCTGTGCCAGCTCAGGCACCAGCCTGACATCACCTGATATATGACTGGGATCGCATATAATGGGTATATCCTTTATCCTGCGCCTCAGCTCAACAGGTATTTCCCATTTGGGCATATTCCGGTACCTCGTTTTCTCATAGGGGGAGAATCCGCGATGCACGGCGGCCAGTTTATTTATACCTGCATTATTGATTCTCTCAAGTGCTCCTATCCAGAGGTCGATATCAGGGTTCAGCGGGTTTTTCACAAGCACAGGGATATCCACTCCTCTTAATGACTCTGCTATTTCCTGCACTGAAAAAGGGTTTGACACTGTGCGGGCTCCAAGCCACAGGGCATCGATACCTGCTCTCAGGCAAAGTTCAACATGTTTGGTGCTGGCTGCTTCCACTGCCGCCCTCATACCCGTCTGTTCTTTCATCTTCATCAGCCATTTAAGACCTTTTGATCCTACCCCGCTGAAGGTATCCGGACGTGTACGGGGTTTCCACAGGCCTGACCTGAACAGTGCCGGACGGCATTCACCGCTTAGTAAACGGGCTGTTTCCAGCACCTGCTCCTCCGATTCGGCACTGCAGGGTCCTGCTATATTAAAAGGCCGGCCTGCCGGCTCATCAAACCAATTATCAAGTGAATATATCCCCATTCCGTTTCTTTATGCTAATACTTATGCCCCTCACCGCTTATCTCCTTCTCATCTATCCTGCTCCTGTTGATAGCCTTCCAGGCATACCATATATATGCAGCCACAAAAGGAATGATGAAGGATATATAAAACAAGGTTTTCAGTGTAAAATGACTTGATGAAGCATTTCTGATAGTCAGCGAATCCTGCAGACTGACAACTGAAGGATAGAAAGAAGTATTATTATAACCAGCTATAAGGAATAATGACAGCACAACCAGTATTGTTCCCGGACCCGCAAACCATACCGGGTCAGCTTTCACTGTAAAGATCATGCGGTAGAGGCCAAACAGCACCAGCCCTGTACCGGCAAGAAAAACAATGAATACCGCCGGCATTTCCAGGAAATTATGCAGGTATTTACTTTTTTCCATAAAGATGTCTCCTTTTTCCGGTTCAAAGGCAAAGCCTTCTGACAAGAGCAGGCTGATGACAAAATACAGGAATCCGGCCAAAAATGGTATAGCGTTGGCAATGACTTTCTTTCTTGCTGCCCCGGTGAGGGCATCATCATCAATTGTATTGATTAAATACATCAGTCCCAGCAGGCGTGCAAGAAAAAGGACAGTCACACCAAGTGCTATATTCCTTATATTCAGCAATGCTTCCAGTCCATGCCAGGGATTATCCCAGCTGGCATTATTCATCTCGTTAAGGTGAAAATTTGCTCCGGTAAAAAAGCTTGCAACGGCAATACCTATTAAGAAGGGAGAAAGGGTGCCATTTATCAGTAGAAACACCTCAAATGTTCTTTTGCCCAATACATTGGAAGGCTTGCTACGAAATTCATAGGCAATAGCCTGTATTATGAAGCTGAACAGAATAAGCATCCATAACCAGTAGGCGCCCCCGAAGCTGGTAGCGTAGAACAGGGGAAAAGAGGCAAAAAAAGTTCCGCCAAAGGTAACAAGGGTGGTAAAGGTAAACTCCCACTTGCGCCCCATAGCGTTTATTATCATTGTTTTTTGATTTTCAGTTCCGCCCAGGGTAAAAATAAAAGACTGCCCGCCCTGAACAAACATAAGAAATACCAGCAGGCTGCC
>JBKHBA010000262.1:0-3936 GCA_046542595.1 Bacteroidales bacterium
TCCTGCCAGCGGTAAATTTCCTTCTGATTATCAGTAAATTTACCGCTGGCAGGATAAGAGATTGATATATCTATATCATAGTAGTTAACATCCGGACCGGCATCAATTACAAGAAAATCACCCTCCTGCAGCAGCCGGTCATAATTATGATAGTGCAGATAAGGATGATTTTTGTCTGAGCTTATAATTGTAATATAAGCCAGGTCCCTCACTCCTTCTTTCTTACACATATATTCATAAAGTGCTGCAATTTCGTATTCATACATACCCGTTCTGCTCGATCTTATGGCCTCTGTCAAAGCATCAACCCCAACCTTTCCGGCCTGCCTTATCATCTCTATCTCGGCGGGCGACTTGATGATCCTCAGCTCCTCTATTTCACCGGCACAATCCTTTACTTCATTCTGCGGATACCTTTCCCTGAGGAGGCTCACAAACTGAAGCTCCCTGCTTAACCTTCCATCCCATTCGTTATATATCATATCATTCTTAAGGACATTAAACTTTTCAGGTGCAACCTCCCGTCCTATCTCAGCCGGCAGGAATGAAGTGTAAAAAACATAATCGTCTGAACTGTAACGGTCAAGCATTGAACGGAACTTTTCTGCCGGCATATACCTTTCTATGCCCGTTACACCTTCAGGGTCCCGTACCAGCTCAAGGCTGACACCCTCACTGTCAGCATGCCTTTCTGTGGTGGTAAAAAACAACACACTCTCTTTTTTCTTTCCGTCAATTACAAGTATTGAGTTGGGTATTTCCACTCCGGTAAAATACATGAAGTTATTTGCCTGTGAGAATTCATTATAGCCTGTTGGCTCGCCGGCACCAAATATAATAGCAATACCATCAGGTATCTTTTCCATCATTTTCTGCCGCCTGGCCTCATACTCTTCCCTGTCAAAGGGCAATGCCTGGGCAAATACACCGGATGAGAATATTACTGATATTAACCCTGCAAAAACAACTGTCATAAATGCTTGTTTCATCTGTCTGTAATTTTTCTATTAATCAATGCCTGTAAAAAAAAATGAACACATTCCGGTAATTCACATCAAAGATAAACTTATTGACAAAGGCTGCTGAAATTATTAAGCTAAAATATCTGAAATCAAGAAAGAGCCCTGCAGGGTACTTTCGTTAAGTCCATAATCCAATAACACGGAACAGTTTTTTAAACTCCTTGTTGCGGGCTTTCATAGCACCATATGTCCTACCTTATCACCTGACCCCTTTGGAGTCTCCCTGTATTTTTCGTATATTTGTGATTTATAAATAATTAAAAATTTTATTGCTTTGAAAGTCAGAGAACAAAATCCGGTGTTCAGTAAAAATAAGATATTTCATTCCCGCAATAATCCCTGACAGTATCTTTTTTATAAAACAACAGCCTGGTATTATCAGCATTTATGCAGATAATAAATCCTGACTGATATAGTGAAGTAATATATTTTTATACTGAATCATTAAAAAATTAATCATGTTACAGACAAAGATCTACAAGACTGAACAATCAATCACATCCGAAGAGAAACAGGAAACTATTGACTTTTTATATACACACCTTGACGAATTCGGTGATTCAAAAGAAGACATAAGCAAAGCCCTTAATTTTGCACTTAATATTGTTGATAAGGATGCGGATATAATACCCCTGGGCGGATTCATCCTCAACGGTTTTATGGATAACAAAATAGTATGCTCTGTTGTTATCAATAAGACAGGTATGAGCGGTTATATACCTGAAAACATACTTGTGTATATTGCCACTCATCGCGATTACCGCGGCAAGGGCATAGGCAAGCAGATTATGAAAGAGGCGCTTGATACAGCAGAGGGCAATGTGAAGCTGCATGTTGAACCGGAGAACCCGGCCAGGTTCCTGTATGAAAAGATAGGGTTCACCACCAAGTACCTTGAAATGCGTTATAATAAAAAATAATGGATACGGGTCATCTTATAGAGTTCAGGAGAGAACTGCACCAGCATCCCGAAACAGCCGGACAGGAAAAAGACACTGCCGAAAGGCTAAGGAAGAAGATTGCAGCTTATAATCCTGACAAGGTTATTACTGGTATAGGCGGAGAAGGTATTGCCTTTATATTCAAAGGTAAGGAACCCGGTAAAAAAATACTTTTCAGGGCTGATCTTGACGCGCTGCCAATAAAAGAGGTCAGCCAGCTCGAATACAGGTCCGTCTATGCAGACAGGGCTCACCTGTGCGGTCACGACGGCCATATGACTATACTGACCGGACTGGCTGAGGCACTGCATAATAACAGGCCGCTGAAAGGTGAGGTCATACTTATGTTCCAGCCGGCGGAAGAGACAGGTGAAGGAGCGGCCAGGGTGCTGGACGACAGCAAGTTCAGCAGGGACATAAAGCCCGACTATGTCTTTGGCCTGCATAACCTGCCGGGTTTTCCTGAAAAATCCATTATCATAAACGAGAACATCTTCAGCTCGGCCTCTGTGGGGCTCACCATCCGATTACACGGTAAGTCATCGCACGCGGCCGAACCAGACAAAGGCAACTCACCGGTTAAAGCATTATCACAGATCATTGATGCCGTTTATTCAATACAGTCCGATACCTCTTTATTCCGTGATTTTGCCCTGGGAACTGTTGTCCATATTAGCCTGGGCGAGAAAAGGTTTGGCACATCACCCGAATACGGTGAAATATCCATGACCCTCAGGGCATACAGGGATGACGATATGGAAGTGCTGAAAAACAGGGTTATCAGTGCCGCGGTTGAGATATGTAAAAAGGAAAATATCAAATATGAATATGAGTGGAAAGAGGAATTTTTGTCCCTCGAGAATGCTCCCTATCCTGTTGAGGTAATAAAAAAGGCAGCCTCCGAACTGGATCTTGAAACTGTGATTATGAAAGAGCCATTCAGATGGTCTGAGGATTTCAGTCATTTCACAAAGCAGTTCCCCGGTGCTATGTTCGGTCTGGGATCTGGTATTAAGCAGCCGGCACTGCACAACCCGGACTATGATTTCCCGGATGATATCATTGACAGTGGTGTCAGTATGTTCCTGAATATTTACAGCTTAATAAATCAATAAGTAATGATTTTTTATGATCACAACATCAGTAATTGAGTTAAACAGATCAGCACTGGCAAGCAACCTGGCTTTTATCCGGAAAAATATTCATAAGCGCTCAAAGATATCATCTGTAGTAAAAGGTAATGCCTATGGTCACGGGATAAAGGAATTTGTTGAGATGGCCGAGGGTGAAGGTATTAATCATTTTTCCGTATTTTCTGCCGACGAAGCGGAGGAACTTTTCAAACATAAGAAGCCACGGACTAAGATTATGATAATGGGATGGCTCGATAATGAGCAGGTGGAATGGGCTATTCAGAACGACATTGAATTCTATATCTTCGATCTTAACTTCGTATATGAAACTATACAGGCCTCAGTGAAGCTCGGCAAGGCAGCAAAGGTGCATATAGAGGTTGAAACAGGAATGAACCGGACAGGTTTTAAGAAAAAATCACTGAGTAAATTAATAAAGACAATAGACAGTAATAAAAGTTGCTTTGATATAAAGGGTGTATGCACCCATTATGCAGGAGCAGAAAGCATTGCCAATTACGTGAGGATACAAAAACAGATACGCAGCTTTAACCGGACATACCGCGACCTGCAGTCCAGGGGTATTAATCCCGGTACCAGGCATACAGCCTGCTCGGCTGCTGCCATGAATTATCCCGGTACCTGTCTCGACATGGTAAGGATAGGGATTATGCAGTATGGCTTCTGGCCCAGCGCCGAAACATTTATTCAGTATGCCCACAAAAAAGCAGATAAGACTGACCCGCTGACAAGGGTTTTAAAGTGGAAAAGTAAGATCATGACCATCAAAGAGGTAAAAGAAGGAGAGTTTATCAGCTACGGAACAAACTACCTGGCCCA
>JBKHBA010000263.1:0-3925 GCA_046542595.1 Bacteroidales bacterium
GCATTGCCCGTATTATTCTTTCCGCCTTTATCTGCAGTTATCTGCGGGAGCCTCTTCCACGGTCGCCTCCCGGGCGCCTGTCCTGGCGACGGTCGCCATCCTTATGCCTTCTGTCATCACCCCGGCCATGAGCTCTGTCACCACCTCTGTCACGACTGTCATCATCAGGATCTTTTGGCGGCCTTGGCAGCAGTGCCTTGCGTGATAATTTCAGCTTACCCGACCTGGGGTCAATATCCAGCAGCTTAACCTCAACCTCATCGCCTTCTTTCAGGACATCCTCAACTGTATCTATCTTATGCCATTCTATCTCAGAAATATGCAGCAGGCCTTCCTTGCCAGGTATTATCTCTACAAAAGCACCAAAGCTGACAACGGATACTACCTTTCCTTTATAGGTCTTGCCTATCTCGGGTACTTCTATTATCCTGTTTATACGGTTGAGTGCTTCGGTTATCCCCTCCAGGTTATCACCGAAAATATCAACCACACCCATCTCATCAACTTCTTCCACGACTATGGTGGTCTCCGTCTCTCTCTGTATCTCCTGTATTACTTTTCCGCCCGGACCGATAATTGCTCCGATCATATCTTTCGGAATAATGATCTTCTCTATCCTCGGGGCATGCGGCTTAAGGTCGGCACGCGGCTCCTTAATGGTTTCATCCATCTTATCCAGTATATGCAATCTTCCTTTGCGTGCCTGTTCAAGGGCCTCGGCAAGCACTTCATAGGGCAGCCCGTCAACCTTAATATCCATCTGTGTTGCTGTTATCCCGTCGCGTGTACCGGTAACTTTAAAATCCATATCACCCAGGTGATCCTCATCACCAAGTATATCGGACAGAACGGCATATTTTCCGCTTTCAGTATCTTTTATCAGTCCCATCGCTATACCTGATACTGCCTTGCGTATTTTTATACCTGCATCCATAAGTGCCAGTGAACCTGCGCACACTGTAGCCATGCTGGAAGAACCGTTTGACTCCAGTATATCAGAAACAACCCTTATGGCATATGGATTATCATCATCATGGGGCATCATATTCTTAAGAGCCCTGTGAGCCAGGTTGCCGTGTCCTACCTCCCTGCGGCTTGTTCCTCTTGCCGGACGGGCATCACCTGTTGAAAAAGGCGGGAAATTATAATGAAGAACAAATTTTTCGGTTCCCCTGAACAGTACCTCGTCTATCATTTTCTCATCCAGCTTGGTACCCAGTGTCACCGTTGTAAGCGACTGTGTCTCGCCCCTGGTAAAAAGGGCTGAGCCATGGGCTGCAGGCAGGGTCTCCACCTCACACTCTATCTGTCTTATCTCATCTGTCTTTCTGCCGTCAAGCCTCAGTTTCTCATCAAGTACCATTTTACGTGCTGCCTCTTTATGCACATCATGAAAATACTTACCCACAAGCTTCTCATCCACCTCATCCTCTTCCGTGAACTGCGACATAAATTCTTCAAGTACCTTATCCACCTCTTCAGCTCTAAGATGCTTATCAGTTATCTTCTGGGAGACAACATCATATACCTTCTTAAAGGTCTCATCCCATACTTTCTTTTTCAGCTCCTCATCATTCTCCTCCTGTCCGTACTCACGTGTCTCGGTAGCGCCAACCATCTCAGCCAGTTCAAGCTGTGCCCTGCAGTGCTTCTTTATCTCTTCATGGGCAAATTTTATAGCCTCCAGCATTACATCTTCGGATACCTCTTTCATCTCCCCTTCCACCATAAGTATATTATCATGCGTTGCAGCAACAATAATATCCAGGTCAGCATTTTCTTTCTGGCTGATCAGGGGGTTTATATGAAATTCGCCGTCTATACGGGACACCCTCACTTCAGAGATAGGTCCGGCAAAAGGTATATCAGATACTGTCAGGGCTGCTGAAGCTGCCAGTCCGGCCAGTGCATCCGGCATTACTTCCTCATCGGCAGACACCAGGTTTATGGTAACAAAAGTATCAGCATGATAATCCTCCGGGAAGAGGGGGCGCAGGGCGCGGTCTACCATCCTTGCAATAAGCACTTCGTAATCCGAAGGCCTGGCCTCACGCTTCAGGAATCCACCGGGGAATCTTCCGAGTGAAGCATATTTTTCTTTATAATCAACTGACAGGGGCATAAAGTCAACATCCTCCCTTGCCTCCCTGGCAGATACTACAGTGGCAAGCAACATTGTGTTGCCCATTTTCAGAAGCACAGAACCATCTGCCTGCCTGGCCATTTTGCCTGTTTCAAGTGTTATCGTCCTTCCATCGCTGAGGTCGATAGTTTTTTCAAATTTTTTAAACATAGTCTTATTATCCTTATATTAAGGTCACGAAATTACGCAAATAAAATAAAAAAAGGCAATCTGAAATTGCCTTTTTGAATTATTGCTTATTTACGCAGCTTCAATGCTTTAATGATTTCACGGTATCGTTCGATATCCTTTCCTTTAAGGTAGTCCAGTAACCTGCGGCGTTTGCCTACAAGACTGACAAGGGCCCTCTGTGTGGAGAAGTCCTTCTTGTTTTTCTTAAGATGTTCAGTAAGATGGCTGATCCTGTATGAGAACAGGGCTATCTGGCCTTCGGCGCTGCCGGTATCCATTTCTGAATCGCCATAAGTTTTGAATATTTCCTGCTTCTTATCTGTTGTTAAGTACATATCCGTCAAATAAATATTATTAATATTCAGAATTACCTGTCTGAATTTGGATTGCAAAGATATAATTTTTTTATCAATAAAATCAAACATAATACGAAAAAAGAAAATTGTTTACCTCCATCATTAACGGGAAATATACATGCGATGCTCAAGCTGTCTAAATTACTGTACGGCACCACAAAGAATAACAAACCGTTTTACATAAATGATGCATAAATCATGCCGGCAGTTGCGTAAAAAGAAAGTTTTTTTCGACCGTTCGTCAAATATTTTCAGTCTTTGGTCAAATACATATGACAGATCATTAGTTCCGGATACAAAATCAGCTATGCGGGAAAGGGACTTACCGGACAGTTGGCATTACTTTCAATAAGGGCTAATTGATTGCTTCTGCTACTATCAGCTTGTGCAGGTATATCCGCACAAAGGGGTTTGGCTGTAAAAACCGGCTAGACTCCTTTTTTCATTAATGCTCTCAGGCTGTCCAGTTCTTCACCGGTACCAAGGACGAACAGCTGATCGTCAGGCGACAATATGGTATCCGCAGGGGGATTAACGGTATACTCTTTATTCTTATCCCTCAGTCCTATAATATTGGCGCCTGTCTTATTATGTATATCCAGGTCTTTTATTGATTTTTCAGTGAAACAGGCTGCCAGGTCTTTGCATGAAAGTTCTTCTATCCTGACACCGGAAGGCTGTAGCAGTACCGTATCAATAAATTCAACGACATCAGGGTCTATCACCAGCCTGGCCATGCGTGTACCGCCTATCTTATCAGGCATTATCACATTGGTAGCTCCGGCTCTTTTAAGTTTTGTGTCTGAGTTATCATCAGAGGCCCTGCTGATAATAAGCATATCAGACCTCATCTGCCTTGCAGTAAGCACAACAAACAGGTTATCCGCATCCACCGGGAGGGTGGTGATCAGGGCTCTTGCATTCTCAATATTTGCCAGTTCAAGTATATCTTCATGAGTGGCATCCCCTTCAAGGTACAGGTAGGAAGTTGACCTGCGCAGGTATTCAACAACATCCGGGTCTTTTTCCAGTATCAGAAATTCTTTATCATGGTCAACCAGGTCGCTTACAGCCTGCTTACCATTGCGGCCATAGCCGCACACAATAACATGATCCTTAAGCCTGTCGATTCTCTTTTTCACTCTGCTATCTTTAAAATAATTAGTAAATACCCCGTCAACAACAAAACGTGTTACCATGGTCACAACGTAGCCGATAATACCGAAGCTTCCGAGAATAAGAAAAATAGTAAATA
>JBKHBA010000264.1:0-3908 GCA_046542595.1 Bacteroidales bacterium
GTTCACCGATATGCAGCACAGGGTGAAAGAAGTTGCTCCTGTAGCCGGTATTGTACGGAAATACCATGATGTTATACCGCTGGCGGTGGGCACCGGTGGTCCGAGAGATACTGTTATGCGTACCCTTGAGGTTATTGGAATGAAGGATTATTTCAGTCATATCGTTACGGCCGATGATGTTGAGAATCATAAGCCGGATCCGGAAACATTCCTTAAATGTGCCAGGCTGCTCGGGATAGACCCCTCTGATATAATTGTGTTTGAGGACGGCGACCTGGGTATCAGGGCTGCCGGGTCGGCAGGAATGCATGCCGTGGATGTCAGGGGCTGGTATGAATATTCATGGTGAATAATCAGGGCCCCTTAAAAATTCAAAAGAGAATCCAGTTAAGTCAGTGTATACGGCACCATAATTCCCGAAAAGGGCTTTAAATAATAGTCCCCTTTAGTCAGATGCTGTTACTTAAGCCTGAAAGTACCTTCCAGGTACATCTCCTTGCTTAAGGGTTTGAAGTCGCGGGAATCAGCTATAACCTCATAATCAACACCTTCAATTAGTTGTGGTTTTGCGGGGGCGGATTTCACACCAAGGATATAATCTATGGTGGCTTTCAACAGTGGCTCGTTCTCGTCACCGAAAGGCTGAAGGTTTGCATAGTTCTCTTCTGCCTCCATATCAACGGGTATACCGTCAACATAGTCTGAAACATCATTTGAATTGGCAAGTTTGAGTACTATAGGCTGCATTGCCCATTTATGATTGGGGTTGACATTTCCCTGGCTGTCCCAGTCTTTATAGGTTATGGACCCTACATATTTGCCTGTTGAATTAGTTCCTATCACCTTTACATCCATATATGGTATCAATCCGTTTATAACCATTTCGCTGGCCGAGGCTGTCGATCCAGTGGTTATAACATATACTTTGTTAAGATCCATGCTTGTAATCGGAGTTGCAGGTTTATCCCCGCTGGCCTGGATCGTATCCTTGAAATAATAGTTAAGCGCATCTTCTCCATCTGATTGTATCCAGTATGCATTGTATTTATCATTCCAGAGGGATCTGGCAAAAACCTTATCCGTCTCTGTTCCGTAAACCATGCTTGCAAGATACTGGGATGTTCTTATTGATCCTCCACCGTTATACCTCAGATCGAGTATAAGTTGGCTGGCGCCCTGCGACTTGAAATAATCAAAGGCCTCATTAAGCTCTATGTCAAAATCTGATGTGAAGGAATTATAAAGAAGATAGGCCGTGGGCACACCCCCGACATCAATTACATCGGTATAGTAGACAGGGTTTTCCTGTATTTCTATTGCAGTCATTACCGGTGTTTCGTCACCGGTATAAATAGTGTTGTTCTCAATATATGCCAGTGTCAGATAATAGCTTTCGTTATTAAAAAGAAGATCCCTGTAATTATTAACTGTAAGCTGCTCTCCGTTTACTTCCATAAAGAGATCACCACGTTCCAGGTTTGCCCCTTCTGCCGGTGAATCTGGAAGCACATACCTGACATAGCCGAAAACATCATCTGATTCTGATAATCTGACGAGTCTGAAATCATAGCCCATGGACTTGGAGATACCTGCAAAGGAATTCTCCAGTTCTTCCCAGTCATCAACGATCCATGACCATTTGTCTATTGTACCGTACTCGTAAAGGAGGTCATAGAAAAGACTTTCATAGTCGGTTTCGAAACCATTAAGGTAACTGTAATAATCATCGGTGTTTGCAAAATAATCATTGCCGAGTTTATCAACTTTATCATACCACAGGTAAACATCCTGCAGCCCTTCATAAACAAACTCGCTTATTTCATCGGGTTTTTCAACATCAGGCTCCTTATCGTCCGTTGGTATATCTTTTTCACATGCACTTAGCATTGTGAGTGCTGAAACTGTGAACAATGCTATCTTTAAAAAAAGCTTCATAGGTTTAAATATTTTATTTTCCTGTAAAATAAAAAAGAATTTTCTTCACAGCGGAACCGCTTCTCTCTACCATAAACTTTATTAATCATTGCTTATGTAAGATTGTGATTAAAAAAACCAGTGCTCGTTTCCTTTGATTATAAAATGCTTGTTTTAATCAAAACACCAGCAGACAAAAGTACAAAAAAAATGCCTGAATCCGACCTGTTCCTTATGCCTGGAATCTTTTTGCACGTTTTTTGGTATTCATGGCCCTGTTAATAACAAAATTTGTATCATCTTTGCTTATAAACTTATAACTGGCAGCGTTATTGTAGAGGTTTTATAAATAAATATGAGTTTAGCCCGGCAGCTTTTAGAAGGAAAGTAAATAAACTGGCAAACCTGCTACAGAAGAAAAAATAAACCGGCAGGGCAGCAACAGGAGAAAGTAAATAACTTCGCCCGGGAGTATCATGAAAGAGGGCCCTAAAAATTTTAAACAATATGAGAGTAATAAGGTTTTTATCAGTTATTATCATAATTACTGTGACAGGAGGATGTTCTGCAGTGCTTAATAAAGAACATGAGCTGTTCCGTATACAGGATGTATATTACCGTTCCTGGATGGTCAGGGACATTGAAAAAGGTACGGATGTTTTTGTGGAACTAAAGAAGCTGGATGAAGATATTGAATTCACTTCCCTTATATTCAGGGGTCTCGAAGTGGATGTTACTTCTTCTTCTGAAGGCAGTAAAACAGTGATAAAAGGAACCATCAACACAGGTCCTTCGATTATTGATAATTATGAATATAAGCGGGGCGGACCCGCTGATGCTATCAGGTTTGTATATGAAGGCAGGGAGTATGGCTATCCGCTGAAAAATATCAGGAGGGAAAAGACAGAATTTACTGAATAAATGCTTTGTTTCTTAAAGTCAGATTGTTTTTTCGGGTATATCGTGTAATAAATCTTCTTTTGACTTTTAAAAACAGATTGTTCTTACGGGTATGCTACTGGTATCATCAATATCCAGCATGCTGTTTATCAGTCTCAGTTCTCTGAATCTTTTTAATCCGGCCGGGGTGATGTCCTTCTCCTTTATCAGTCCGCGGTCCAGCAGATATTCCCTCTTTGTACCCCGCAGCAGGTAGCTTGACGGTGTGTACCAGGTGTCATCCGTTCCCCTTACGATTATATTTGCATATGATGTGTCTGTAATCCTGCCATTCTTAATTATCAGTATATCATCGCAGCCGTTTTTTTGTTCCAGCAAGGAATCTATACCTGACCTGTTGATGTATTTATAGCTGTATTCAAGATCACCTGCTTCCACAAGCCTGAGTGTTCTTATCCTTTTTACCTCGTAGGGAAGAAAGTCCACCTTCCTGATATGATCATCGTATTCTATCCTGCATTTGAAAAGTCCCTCCCTGGCGTAGGCCGGAATGATTATTTTATTCTGAAGATCGACGGCCGGACCGGCACTGAACAGATACTTCCTGGATTTATTAAATCGGGTTGAATGATAATCAATATTGAATAAGCGGCCATCCTTTACTTTTATCGTTTCAACCAACAGGGACATATATCTTCTTTATTAGTTCATCATACTCCTTTTCAGGATCACTCATGAAGGTGATACCACCTCCACTTCTATAAACATATCCCGTTTCGTTCTGTTCAATATACCTGATCATTACAGCGCTGTCAATCTCACTGCCGGTAAAAATTCCGAAAATACCGGTATAATAGCCCCTTTCTTCAATCTCACTTTCTCTGATTATCCCCAGGGTTTTGTCTTTTGGTGCACCACTTATCGATCCGGCGGGCAGCATGGAGGTGATTATATCACCTGCTCTGCTCTTCCAGCCAGGCCCCAGTGATCCTGCTATCTCTGAGCTGACCTGAAGCAGCTTACCGGATGCTGTACCGATAGTGTCAATATACCTGTGCCTCACAACCTTTACATTACCGGCATATATGCTCAGG
>JBKHBA010000265.1:0-3904 GCA_046542595.1 Bacteroidales bacterium
AATTGATGATCTCCGGGAATTCCTGCAGCTCTCTTCTGAAAGCTTCGGCAATATCCCATACCGTCCTTTCCCTTTCATCCACATCAGTCAGGGCTATGGTATATATTATTGTATGTGTTCCCGTATTTGAGAACATAGTCGCAAAGTTCTCACCCTCATCGGTACCGGTGGATGATGAAACCAGCTCCACCTCCGGAAAATCCGCTGTAAGGATACTGTCTATCTGCAGGGTCACCTTCTTTGTTTCATCAACCCTGGTGCCTGTCTGCAGCTCAATTGTTGCACTTATCTGGGACTGGTCGGCCTCAGGCATAAATTCAGTGCCTATTACTGACAACAGCGACATGGATCCTATAAATACCAGTATTGCCGAAACAGATACTACAATCTTGTGCCTTAGTGCCCATCTGAGTGTTGCCTCATAAAATCCTTCAAAGCGGTCGAGCCCTTTTTTGATGGTATTTTCATAACTCAGCTTACGTTTGGGTTTATTATTGGCACGTAACCTGAGGAGCAATGAGCTGAGAGTGGGTGTAAGGGTTATTGCTGCAACTGTTGAGGTGACGGTTGTTAATGTCACTATAAGCCCGAGCTGCTTGAAAAGCACTCCTGTCAATCCACCCACGAATGTAAGGGGCAGGAATACGGCCACTACAGTGAGTGTTGTAATGATAACGGCCAGCCACACCTCGTTGGTTGCATAAATGGCAGCCTCCCGCGGACGACTCTTCCTTTCTATATGCCGTGTTATATTCTCCAGTATAACAGTGGCGTCATCAACCACCATCCCTATAGCTATCGACAATGATGAGAGTGAAATTATGTTTATAGAGTTGCCTGAAAGGAAAAGATAGATAAAAGCCACAATAAGTGCCACCGGTATTGTAAGCACAACAATAAATGTCGCCCTCCATCGTCCAAGGAAGAACAGCACTACCAGCACCACGAATATACCTGCAAAAAGCAGGGCATTGGTAAGGTTCTTAATTGAACCCGTAATAAATTCTGATGAATCAAAAATAGGCTTTATCTCAACATCGCTCGGAAGGTCTTTTTCAAGATCGCTGAGTGTTTTCCTGACATCCCGGGCAACCTTTACGGTGTTACCCCCGGATTGTTTCTGCACAAACATACGCATACCCAGCTCACCATTAATTCTTTCTTCCATCTTGGTATCAGCTACAGTATCATCTATCTCCGCCACATCACTCATATATACAGTGTTGCCGTTAAAGCTTCCTATTACCAGGTTCTTTATTACATCACTGCCCTCAAATTCACCCTGTATACGAAGGGGATAATCAAGGTTGCCCATTTCAAGATAACCGGCAGGTGTGTTAAGGTTCTCTGCCCTGAGCACAGAACCTATCTGCTCCACTGTCATATTATAAGCCTCCAGCTTACGTGGATCTATCTCAACGTATATCTCCCGGCCCGGGGCACCTGCAATCCCTACAGACCCTATTCCTTCTATCCTGTTTAAGGGGTTCACCACTTTTTCATCCAGTATCTTTTCCAGTCCGGCATAACTTTCATCCGCGGTAATGGCATAGAAGATTATAGGCATCATACTGGAATTGAATTTCAGAATGGTCGGGTCCTCCGCATCCTCGGGAAGAAAGCGAACAATAAAATTGAGCGCATCCCTTATCTCATTGGCTGCCTCATCCAGGTTTGTTTCATACTCAAACTCAAGAAACACCATGGAGGAGTTATCACTGGAAACGGATGTTATCTCTTTAAGGTTACTGACTGTATTAAGCTGGTTCTCCAGTACATCGGTAACATTGGTTTCTATATCCGTTGCGCTGGCACCTGAATAGGATGTAATAACCGTCAGAAAGGGCAGTTCAATCTCCGGGTACAGGTCTACCGGCAGCCTTGAAAGCGAATAAAGGCCCACAACCATCAGCGCCACAAATATAAGTATGGTGGTAAGCGGTCTTTTTACTGCTGTACTATATATACTCATGTGTTTATCTTCTGAAAAATTATTTAATCACTTTTATCTTGTCCCCATCATTCAGCTTGGCCTGTCCTTCAGTAATAATCATATCTCCTTCGGCCAGTTCATCACTGATAATCTCAATCATTTCGTCATAACGCCTGCCTGTTTGCACACTGTACCTGAGAGCCTCTCCGTTCCGGCTGACAAACACATAGCGGTTATTTGTGCCTTCCTGCTGTATCACCACATTGGCAGGTACAAGGTAAGCAGCATCTTCACCCAGGGATATTGCCACCCTCACAAACATGCCGGGCTTAAGCCTCATATCATTATTAGGAAGCGTTATTTCAACTTCAAAAGACCTGGCCACGGGGTTAACGGTTGGATAAACAAGGCTCACCCTGCCGGTGAATGCCTCGCCGGGATACACATCTGCAAGTATCTCTGCTTCCATGCCCTCCTTTACATCCGGCAGGTACTGCTCAGAGATATTAACAATTGCTTTCACCGGATTCATCTGCATGAGTGTAAGCACTGCTGCTTTACCGGCAGTAGTATTGGGTGCTCCGCTGTACATCTCACCATCCTCAAAATATTTCCCGGTTATCATCCCGGGGAAGGGGGCATAGATAGTGGTGTTCTCCCTGAGGAATTCCACATTGCTCTCAGCCACCTCCACCTGTGTTTTCATCTGGTCATACTGCTGCCTTGGCACATCACCGGTCTCCAGCAGTGCTGACAGTCTTTCCAGGTCAGTCTTCAGGTTCTCCAGCTGTATCTCGGCCTGGCGGAGCTGTGTTTTATCCATGGTAAACAGTTTCCGGCCTTTTTCCACACGGTCTGCCGGCTCAACAAAAATCTCATTGATTCTGCCCTGTGATGCAGGTGCCAGGTGTACCTCCTCAAAAGCTTCCAGTCCGGCCGTATAATTAATAGTTCTCTGCACCTCTGACAGTTCCAGCGCCTGTGTTCTCACAACCACTTCCTGCGCCCGGGCCTCACCGGCATCTGTCCCTGCAGCCTGGTCTCCCTGGTCTTTCTGACCGCATCCTGCTGAAAAAGCTGCCAGGATGGCTATAATTGAAAATAAAGTACTGTATTTCATTTCCCTGATATTTATTCTTTTAAACATTTTTTCTAAAAATTATTTAATAATTTCTCCAGTGCCAGCTTAGACTGCAAAAGATCCATCAGAGCACTTATATAATTATTTTCTGCCTGCAGGTAGTTATTATGTGCCTGGGTAAGGTCAAGACTGGAAGCCACCCCTTCCCTGTACTTGTTCTCAACACTTTCATACACCCTGTAGGATACTTCAACATTCTCTTTCTGTGTGTTATACTGGTCGCGTGCATTGACAAGGTTAAACCTGAGCTGTTTTTCCTGCAGCCTGAGCTGGTCAGAAACCATGCTCTTATTATTCTTTTCCTTCTCAAGGTTTATCTGTGCCGTCTTTAATTTCGAATAGCGCTGCCCGCTTGCAAATATGGGTACTGATACCTGGAAGCCCAGCATGGAATTGGGAAACCAGTCCTGCTCATTAAGCTTATCACCCATCCCGTTCTTATTCCATGAATAGAAGGCAGATAAAGTAGGAAGCATTCCTGCCTTCACATCCTTAACTGTCAGCTCCTGCATTTTTTCACGCGACTCCACCAGCCGGAAGTCAATATGGTCCCTGAGCTTAAAATCACTGTCCATTAAAGATTCAATATCAGCTTCTGCAAGCAGCTTATCAAGGTCAGTGCTGAGCTCTATTCCGGTATTCATATCCAGTCCCAGCTGAAACCTGAGCATATTATAACTGAACTCAAGGTTTCTCTCCATAGCCCTGATATTGGTTTCAAGTCCGCGTACATTACTCAGCATCTGGTCAACATCAGTCTCTTCAGCCATACCTACCTGTTCCATTGAGCGGGTTGACCGGTATATCTCCCTGAGGTTCTCCTCATTGCC
>JBKHBA010000266.1:0-3897 GCA_046542595.1 Bacteroidales bacterium
ATTTCATACGGATTTGGAAAAACGTCTTCTTTAAAACCGGTTAATGTGCCGGATCAGTCCAGAAGGGGATTCCTGGCAGGACTGCTTGCAGTCTTTGCATCCATACCGGCTGTTACTAAAGCACAGGATGTACCTGTGCCAGAAAAGGAATCTACAGTTCCGGAAGATCGTACATATCCTGTATGCCCCCCCGGTGGAATAAGCATAGCTCATTTCAATGACTATTGCACTGCCTGTTCATTATGCGTGAGTGCATGTCCTAATAATGTAATTATTCCTTCAGTGCGTGAATATGGTATAGCAGGTATTATGCAGCCCAGGATGGATTACCATAAAGGTTTCTGTAATTATGAATGTATAAGATGTATGGAAGTCTGCCCTAGCGGCGCCCTGCTGCCACTGGAGCTTGAAGCAAAAAAGCTTACCCAGATAGGCAAGGTTACTTTTATAAAAGATAACTGTATAGTAGAAACTGAGAAGACCGATTGCGGAGCCTGTTCAGAGCACTGTCCCACAAAAGCAGTATACATGGTGCCCTATATCGGGAACCTTGTAATCCCGGAAGTAAATAATGAAATATGTGTTGGCTGCGGAGCATGCGAATATGCATGTCCTACCACACCGTATAAAGCCATATTTGTTGATGGCAATGCTATACACCAGGATGCAAAGAAACCGGATGAGAGCGATCTTGAAGTAAAGGAATTCGAGGAGTTCCCGTTCTGATTAATTTTATCACTGCGCGCGCTGACTGTAGTTCCGGGTTTTAGCTGTTGTGATCATAAAACCAGCAAGCAGGGAATAAGCACCACTGCTCTGGAACCGGATCACGGGCTTCTGGTAATGGGATCGTGAAACTCTGCTTCTGACAAATGTTAATGGAACCTTGAAATCTGACTCCGGGCTATAAATGTTGCGGTTATAAAACCGGATATTCAGGGTAACATATACTATATTCACATATGGAAATGATCTGCCGGGGGCATCCTGATGCAGTTTTTTGAGTATCTCAAATACAGACTCTTATTCTTAAAAAAAACAGAGAAATATGACATTTATCTCTATTAATATATCATTATTAACACTAATTTTGTCTTTATTTTCACAATAATCCAAAATACTTATGGAACCAACACATATTGAGCATATTGGAATAGCGGTAAAGAGTCTGGATGAGGCCATACCATTCTATGAAAAGGTGCTCGGACTTAAATGTTACAGCATTGAAGAAGTAGCTGATCAAAAAGTACGTACCGCTTTTTTTAAAATCGGCCAGACAAAGATTGAACTGCTTGAATCAACAGATCCGGACGGACCGGTTGGTAAATTTATAGAGAAAAGGGGGGAAGGCGTTCATCATGTGGCTTTTGCTGTCAAAGACCTTGATGAAAAGCTCAGGGAGGCTGAGAATAAAGGTGTAAGGCTTATCGACTCCAAACCAAGGAAAGGAGCTGAAGGACTGGATATAGCTTTTCTCCATCCACGTTCCACTTTTGGCGTGCTGACGGAGCTGTGTGAAGATAAATCTGAATAATTACAGTTTAATTAATCTAAACCATGGATAGCCAGGATAAGATAAAACAATTGATTGACCTGCGTGAGAAGGCCAAGATGGGAGGTGGTGAGAAAAGGATACTTGCCCAGCATGCCAAGGGTAAAATGACAGCCCGCGAACGCATTGATATTCTCCTTGATGAAGGTAGTTTTGAGGAATATGATATGTTTGTTACACACCGGACGGATGATTTTGGACTGAAAGATAAAAAATACCTTTCGGATGGTGTGGTAACAGGTCATGGTACAATAGATGGCCGTGTGGTTTATGTCTTTGCCCAGGATTTTACTGTTTTTGGCGGGTCGCTGTCAGAAACCTTTGCCCATAAGATATGTAAGGTAATGGACCAGGCAATGAAAGTGGGAGCACCTGTTATTGGTATTAATGACAGTGGCGGAGCAAGAATACAGGAAGGAGTAAGGAGTCTTGCCGGTTATTCCGAAATCTTTGAAAGGAATATTCTGGCTTCAGGTGTTATTCCGCAGATTTCCGCAATTTTTGGCCCGTGCGCAGGTGGTGCTGTCTATTCGCCGGCTCTGACAGATTTTATTATTATGAGTGAACAGAGCAGCTATATGTTTGTTACCGGGCCTAAAGTTACCCGTACGGTTACAGGGGAGGATATATCAACTGAAGACCTTGGAGGAGCACATGTGCATTCAACAAAATCAGGTGTTGCACAGTTTGTCGTTGAAGATGAGGAAGAGGGGCTGCTGATGATAAGAAAACTGCTTAGCTACCTGCCGCAAAACAACCTTGAAGAACCTCCTGTTTATGAATCTGATGATCCTATTGACAGGCTGGAAGACGATCTGAATCTTATTATCCCTGAAAACCCGAACCAGCCATATAATGTAAAGGATATAATATATTACATTGTTGATAATGAGGAGTTTCTTGAGGTACATTCTAATTATGCAAAGAATATTGTGGTTGGCTTTGCAAAGATGGGAGGCATGTCCGTCGGCATAGTGGCCAACCAGCCAAATTTCCTCGCCGGTGTGCTGGATATTGATGCATCAAGGAAAGCAGCACGTTTTGTAAGGTTCTGTGACGCTTTTAATATTCCTCTGCTTACACTTGTTGATGTGCCTGGATTCCTCCCGGGCAGCAGCCAGGAATATGGTGGTATTATTATTCACGGGGCAAAACTTATGTTTGCCTATGGTGAGGCAACAGTGCCCAAGGTAACCGTAACACTCAGAAAATCTTACGGCGGAGCTCATTGTGTTATGTCATCAAAACAGCTTAGAGGCGATATAAATTATGCATGGCCATCAGCAGAGATAGCTGTAATGGGTCCGAGGGGTGCTATAGAGGTGCTTGAGGGCCGGAAGATATCGGAGATAGAAGACAAGGATGAGAGAGCAGCCTATGTGAGCGAAAAGGAGGATGAATACCGGGAGAAATTTGCCAATCCCTATGAAGCTGCCCGCTATGGTTATCTGGATGATGTTATAGAGCCCAGGAATACACGGTTCAGGGTGATAAGGGCATTACGCACAATGGCTACCAAGAAAGATCCCGGACCAATGAAGAAACATTCAAATATACCACTTTAATAAGACTGATATGAAACGTCCATTAAAAAAACATCATTATTTTACATTAAGAGTGTGATTGTTTTTTTAATGGTAAGTTCCATGTGGCCAATGAAATAAATTAAATATAATCACATGCATTATTTACCAGTTCTGTTAAATATCTTTGCAGGGGTAGACCGCCAGTCAGCGATAATTGTTATTACCGGGTACCTGGTAGTTTTTCTTTCGCTTATAATCCTTTACCTGATGTTCAGATATCTCATGCCCTTCGTTTTTAAAATCAAGGTATACCGTCGTGCCGCCAGGGAAGGAAGGGCTGTGGATGATTCCGAAAAGCAGGTATTGACAGGTGAGCTTAATGCTGCAGTGGCAATGGCCCTGTATCTTTATTTTGATGAGGTACATGATTATGAGAGTAATGTGATTACTATAAGAAAAGTATCCAAATCATATTCACCCTGGAATTCGAAATTGTATAATATGAGAAACCTTGAACGTTAAGAAGCATAACGATGAAAAACTATAAATTTACAATAAACGGTAATACATACGAGGTTGAGATACTGGAGATAGAAGGCGATATGGCAAAGACCGAGGTCAATGGAACTTCGTACCTGGTAGAGATACATAAAGAGCTAAAGCCTGTAAAGACACCAACGCTGGTACGCCCTGTGTTAAGAGAGCCCCAGAAAAATATTGACAGGAAAGAAGGAGGTGCGAAACGTGAAGTAAAAGCCCCGTTGCCCGGCATCATTCTGCAGGTAATGGTAAAGCCGGGAGACAAGGTTGCAAAGGGTC
>JBKHBA010000267.1:0-3858 GCA_046542595.1 Bacteroidales bacterium
TGTTCGCCGCTTAGTTCCCTTAGTTCCGTAAGGTCCTGAGACACCTCCAGGGTTCCGGCATACTCACCTTTCTCATCACGGAGAGCATAGTATTCTATATATATAAACCTTCCTTTCATCTGTATCCAGAACGGTGCATGAGATGCTTTACCTGATTTAAAATCCTCAAGTATCTTCTCAACAATATCCACGCTGCCCGGTGGGTGACACAGCCTGACATCACGGTTAATTATTGAGCGGCTGCGGGGAAAGATCCTGTGCTTTCCCTGTGTGAAATACTTCACCCTGTCATTACGGTCAACAAAGGTCATATCAAAAGGCACGGTATTGAGCATGGCCTTCAGCTCGGCTGAAGTAAAGCTTCCTGAAGGTAGTTTTATGTTTCCTTCAGCATAAAATGTCTGTTCCTTATCCTCCCCTTTCTCCATTCCTTCGGGCTTCCATTCCACAGGCGGATCATAGAGGGTGAACCCAAAGTCAAGGGTCTGTTGACTAATTTCCCACCAGTCATCTGTTGTCAGTTCATCCAGTGCCATTGGCAGCAGTATCTCTTCCTCTTTCTGCACCATATCCCTCACGGCCCTGACACAGGGCCTGAACAGCAGTTCCATGGAGTCAACTATATCCTGTCTGACAATGCTTTCTGTTCGCAGTATCTCAATACAACCCTTCAGCTGTTCCCTTATCTCATCGTGCTTGCCCCACATAACCTTGGGAGGCCCTGTGATATCTCTCTGCTCCAGGAAGGGAAACAGCAGGTATTCCTTCCTCTGGTAGTGCTTGTCAACATCTGAGAGCTCATTGAAATATCCCAGCAGCTCAAGTCTCTGCTCCTTAAAATCTCCCCCGCCAGGCTGAGCCAGCTTGTCAAGGGCGGCATAGGTCTTACCCACAACCTTAAGTATCTCTTCATTTTCCTTTTTAAAAACATCCACGGGATGTCCTTCAGGTATTTCTTTCATATTGCTGAGGTCTATATGCCCTTCAAGCACCCCGCCGTGTATGTCGCAAAGCCTGAGCACCTCTGATTCGGGCAGACCTTCATTTATCAGTTCCTGTTCCACCTCAACAACATCACCGTATGGTACCCGGCTCAGCACTGAAGCAAGTTCCTGTTTTACATCCTCTTCTGATACACCTTCATGTAATTTAAGTATCAGCTCTTTAAGCTTCTTTTTTCTGAAATCTTTATTATCTGATGAGGTATTCATAATTCATATATATTAATTTTCTTTTATAATTTGTTCCAAATATTTTTGGTAGTGATAATATCCGGACCGGTTTATATCCGTTCCGGACATTTTTACATAACCTTTTTACTCTTCGTCCTTGATCACTTCAAGCAGACAGCTCTCAGCCGCTTCAATAATATTATCCTCATTTGCTTCAAAATCAGCATCATTCTTCACTTCTGCCAGGTCTTCCATTTTAAATACTTCCGGGTATATATCTTCACATAAACCACAGGAAGTACACTCTTCTTCTATCCAAACTATTTTTATAGCCATAATGTTTAAATTTTTATATAAAAAAGACATAACAATCCTTATACCTGGCATGGTTTGTTTTTGGCCTTAAATGAAGATGGTCAATTAAGAAGCCGGATAAATAATTACCATAATCAGCATATGCTCATACAATTTTTTTCCATAGATTTGAAATGGAAAAAAATGAAATATGAAGAAATTACTTTTCCTGCTTATTATTTTACTGGGCCTTCTTAACTCATGTGAGAACAAGAAGCCTGGCAATGAAGAGTTTGAGCTGCCTGTCTACCGGGTTAGCGGGTTTAACAATACAAAAGCCAACGAGGTAAGTATTGCCGTTAACCCTGTTAATACGGATAATATCATTATAGGATCCAACCTCGACTGGTTCTATTATTCCTTTACAGGGGGGTATTCATGGACGGAGGATAATATCACTTCAGTTGCCCATGGTGTATGGGGCGATCCCGTTCTTATGTTTGATGAGCAGGGAATGGCATATTACTGCCATCTTTCAAATCCGGAAGGCGATGCCTGGGTTGACCGTATTGTTGTGCAAAAATCCATTGACAGTGGCCAGTCATGGGATGATGGTACAGGTGTAGGGCTTAACGGTACTAAAGTACAGGACAAGGAATGGATTTGTTCTGACAGGAGTGATTCACCGTATTCAGGCAACCTGTACCTGAGCTGGACAGAATTTGATGATTACGGCAGTGCGGATCCGGATGACAGGTCAAGGATAAGGTTCTCTTTCTCTGATGACAGATCGGCCAGCTGGGCTGAGCCGATTGTGATAAGTGATACAGAAGGTGATTGCCTTGATGATGATAACACCATGGAAGGAGCTGTTCCATGTGTTGATAACAATGGTAACATATATATTGCATGGGCAGGACCTGAAGGTATTTATTTTGACCGCTCAACGGATGGGGGACAGTCGTTCGGCACGGATATGATAATAAGTGATATGCCCGGAGGCTGGGCCTTTGATGTCCCGGGCATATACAGGTGCAACGGCATGCCCTTTACCGTTTGTGATAACAGCGACTCGGCTTACAGTGGCAATATATATGTTATGTGGTCGGATCAGCGTAACGGAACAGACAACACTGATATTTTCCTGAAAAGATCGGAAGATGGCGGAATAAGCTGGTCTGAAAGGAAGATGGTCAATACGGACGGCAGCACCAGTCACCAGTTCTTTCCCAATATAACAGTGGATCCTCTTACGGGTATAATATATATTGTCTATTATGACAGAAGTGAAACAGAAGGCAATGCAACAGAGGTATGGCTTGCCCGTTCCACCGACGGAGGTGAAAATTTTGAAAACTACAGGATAACTGATAAACCCTTCACCCCTGAAAGCGATATATTCTTTGGTGACTACATTGATATTGATGCATATAACGGGGTGATATATCCGGCATGGATGCAGATGACAAACAGGGAGATGAGTATATGGGTGGCAAGGCTGCAGGATGATGATTTTGAAAAGTTATGAAACGGATTATTCTCATTCTGACCATAAGTATTCTGACAGGAAAGTCACTATTATCACAACATATCTATCTTGCTGCAGGTCTGTCTGCATCACAGGTCAGCCTTTCCTACGCGGATGTGCCTGAATTTTACGATACTTTCCCCATCCTTGCACCGAATATCGGGGTTTATTACGAATCGGAAATAAACAAGCGGTGGTCATTAATGCCCGGTATAACTGTCAACAAGCAAGGCAGGAAGATGGTGTCAGAGCCCACAAGCGGTTATTATGTAGAGAACAAATATATTATCAGTTATATCGAAACACCCCTGCTCTTAAGCTATAAACTGAAACGGAAAAACCGCCGGGATATGCACATGCATATAAGCGCCGGACCATTCGCAAGCTATGGTTATTATGGAAAATTCATCAGCACAAATGGTGCTTTTTACGAGGAGGAAAATATTTTTGTCGGATCTGATGATCTCTACAGGTACAATTACGGTGCCCTGCTTATGTTTACGGGGGGATATGACAATCACCGCCTGAGTGTATATATATCACCCGGATTACGTGATATAAGCCAGGAAGAAGGGATATTCAACAGTTTCCGCACATTGAATGCAGGTATCAGCTATAACTTCATACTGCATACCGATCCCCAAAAAAGCATATTTGTCCTGAAAAAAATACTGTACTGACCTATATTCTTGCCAATGTTGTAATAGCGGACTATAAACAGGGAGATTTGCAGCATGCTTTCAGTTCATCTTTTCCACAGAGAAAATAAATGAACCCAGAATATTATCATCTTTCCATTCGCTGGTAACATTCATCCTGCATACTATTGTCCGGCCATCATTATTGATCAGCCTTACCTCGTAT
>JBKHBA010000268.1:0-3855 GCA_046542595.1 Bacteroidales bacterium
TTTCTTTTTATAAGCAGGAGCTTCAGTTCTTTATCACTGATATTATATCCAAAAACGACACAATCGACTGCAATAAGGTTTTTTTCAAGGACCGCGTAATGATCAATCATAACTCAATAAATGTTGTTAGAACAGGGGTGTCAGAACATCAAAATCATAAGTTCATAAATTTAACTAATTCCTTTTGAAAAATGAAAATATATTTCATTCCACTTCAGTTCATCCTTCAGTCTTTCAAGCTGTGTATCCTCATCAATAATCACTGTTTCAATCCCTGTCATTGAAGCGAAATCCTGCATATACCTGTTGTCTATGGCTGTTGAGAACCCGGTATGATGTGCTCCTCCTGCCAGTATCCATGCCGAGGCTGATGTTTTAAGGTTGGGCATGGGCTGCCAGAGCACGCTGGCCACAGGCAGCCGGGGCATATCCGGACACTCTATGACCTTGACGGGGTTAAGCAGCATTCTGAACCTGTTACCCAGATCTATCACCGAGGCATTAATGCCCGATCCCGGGCCTGCTTTAAACACCAGCCTTGCCGGGTCTTCCTTTCCACCTATCGACAGCGGGTGGACTTCAAGCCTGGGCTTTTCACCGCTTATACTGGGACATACCTCCAGCATATGGGCACCAAGGACAGCGTTATTACCCGGTTCAAGGTGATAGGTATAATCTTCCATAAAGGAGGTACCTCCTTCAAGCCCGTGGGCCATCACTTTCATTGATCTTACCAGTGCCGATGTTTTCCAGTCGCCTTCAGCACCGAAACCATAACCTTTTGCCATAAGTCTCTGCACTGCCAGTCCGGGCAGCTGTGGCAATCCATGCAGATCTTCAAATGTAGTGGTAAAGGCCTTAAAGCCTTCTTTTTCAAGGAAGCCTGTCATGCCTGCTTCTATACGTGCCGCATCTCTTATAAATTCTGATTTGAGTATATTCCTGTCGTCGATGTAGTATGTATCCCCGTATTCTTCTATCAGCCTGTTAAGTTCACTGTCTGCAACATCATTACATGCCTTAACAAGGTCTCCCACACCATAACCATTAACGGTATAGTTCATCTGTATCTGGGCTGTCACCTTATCGCCCTCTGTTACGGCCACATTTCTCATATTATCACCAAAGCGTGCTACCCGCATCTTCTTGCTGTCGGCCAGGGCCACAGCTGCACGCGACCATATTGCAATATCCTCAATGCACTCACTATCCTGCCAGTGCCCGGTCACTATCTTCCTGTCGAGCCGCAGTCGCGATCCTATATAGCCAAACTCCCTGCCACCGTGGGCCGACTGGTTAAGATTCATAAAATCCATATCTATCTCCTTCCAGGGTATATCCCTGTTAAACTGGGTGTGGAAATGGAGAAGGGGTTTGTTCAGTGTTTTGAGTCCGCTGATCCACATCCTTGCCGGAGAAAAGGTATGCATCCAGGTAATAAGGCCTATGCACGTATCATCATTATTAGCCTGTGAGCATAAGCTTTCAACGGCTTCCGCAGAAGTAAGAACGGGTTTAAAAACAACTTTTACAGGTATGCCTTTGTCTTTATCAAGATGACCGCTTATTACCTGTGAATCTTCTTTTACTTTCTTTAATGTTTCATCACCATACAGGTGTTGACTGCCGGTAACGAACCAAATTTCAGAGTTTTTATAAATATTCATTCAAGTCAAGGTTTTTTTCTACCAGAAATATGCGTAGAATACTATTATTACTGTTATAATTATTGCGGAATTTATCACATCCCATTTATTCCAGCTGGCCCTTGTGATTGCTTTTTCTTCAGGCGACTGGGAGCCGAGGTACAGGCCTCTTATCTGTGCCGGGGCAGGAGCTTCAGTAAACATGGTAACCACAATCATAACCAATATTACAAGTACAAAAAGCGCTATCTCATAATGCAGCCAGTTAGGTGCAACAAACACTGTATACAGCAGTCCGTCCGGATTCAGCCCATCTTCAAACACTTTTAGTCCCAGCCTGGTCATACCAAGTACAAAGCCGGTTACCAGTCCCGTAAAACCGGCGGCGGGACTCGTCCTTTTTGATATTATACCAAGCAGGAATACCGCTGCTATACCGGGTGCAAGCAATGACTGCACATCCTGCAGATAAGCGTAAAGCACCTTACCCAGACCTCTCATCACCGGTATCCATAATATACCCAGAATAACTACCACAACTGTTGCCCAGCGTCCCACTATCACCAGCTTTCGTTCTGTTGCCTCCGGCCTGAATTTTTTATAGAAGTCAACGGTGAACAGTGTTGCCGAGGAATTAAAAAGTGAGGCCAGCGAACTCATCAGGGCAGCCAGTATGCCGCCTACTACTATCCCGGTAAATCCCATCGGCAGCAGTTCACGCACCAGCACAGGGAAGGCTGCATCTGAATCAGGAAGTGCAAGCATGCCTTTCTGGTTAAGGGCAAAAGCTATCATACCCGGGATAAGAAAAATAAACACGGGTGTGAGTTTAAGGTAGGCACCGAATATGGTACCCCTGCGCGCCTGTTTCTGGTCGCGACCGGATAGTACCCTCTGCACAATATACTGGTCTGTACACCAGTACCAGAATCCTATTATTGCCGAGCCCAGCAGTACACCTGTCCACGGAAATTCATTATCCCTGGATGAACGTATCAGGTCAGTCATATTATCGCCGTACTCATTAACGGGTACGGCCCGGCATATCTCCATCATCTCATTCCAGCCGCCGAGCTTCATCAGTCCGATCACCATAACAGCCAGGGAGCCGATAAGAAGAACGGGCGTCTGGATAACCGATGTTGCAAGCACCGCTTTCATTCCTCCGAATACAGTATATACCCCGGTCAGAATTACCAGCCCGATAGCACTTATCCAGAAAAAATCTATGCCGAACATCGATTCAATGCCAAATACCTGTTTAAAAACAATACCACCTGCGTAAACCGTAACAGCCACCTTGGTAAGCACATAGCTGACAAGAGATATTATTGAAAGAAAAGAGCGCGATTTACTGTTATAACGCTTCTCG
The DNA here is from genome assembly GCA_046542595.1 of Bacteroidales bacterium. GTDB lineage: Bacteria > Bacteroidota > Bacteroidia > Bacteroidales > VadinHA17 > UBA9300. Next base: position 3,019 of record JBKHBA010000268.1, read on the forward strand.
AGAAATTCAGGCATGGTAAATACCCCGCTGCGGGCATAGAAGGGCACAAAGAGCCAGCCCAGCAATAAGATAAGCCAGCCATGCATCTCCCAGTGAGCCATAGCCATACCGCTTGCTGCTCCTGCTCCTGCAAGTCCCACAAGATGCTCCGATCCTATATTCGAAGCAAATATTGATGCTCCTATGGCTAACCATGTAGCATCGCGCCCTGCCAGGAAATAGTCAGCTGAGGTTTGATCTTTTTTCCTTACAACCCATATTATAACACCGACTAAAACAAGACAGAAAAGTCCCAGTACAATCCAGTCAACTATTGTCATTTTAATTAAGAGTTAGTTTTTTAATATGATAAAACCTGCAAACCCGAAGTGGGACAAAAACCAGCATACAACTTCCCGGAGTGCATTTGACAGGTTTTATTACCCAAAAATTAATCTATTTTTGAAACAAATATATAAATTATTTTTAATGTACATAATACACTTAAAGATATTTCTTAAATTTGTTATAAATTTAACACTGCCTTTTTTAATAACCAATTGAATAACTGAAAAATGAGATCATTAAAGCTTTCCGGTCCGGTAATTTACCTGCTATTATTATTTATTCTTGCCTCATGTGGAAGAGGCAGGGATGACATAGGCAATTTAAGTGAAGATATGTTTGAAAACCTTAACTGGAGAGCTGTAGGTCCCGGCAGCTTTGGGGGCAGGATATCCGAGATACTCGTTCATCCTGACAATGACTCGGTCATATATGTCAGTCCTTCCACAGGCGGCATATTCAAATCAGTTAATGCATGTCTGGACTGGACTCCTGTTTTTGATGAAGCAGGAA
>JBKHBA010000269.1:0-3834 GCA_046542595.1 Bacteroidales bacterium
ATAAGGGAAGGTATGGTTGCCAATATGCTGGTGTGCTCGGAGGATATATTCGATAAGGACTGTGTAATCCATGTAAACTGGATACAGGGGCGTCCCTACAGCTTTGTTGACCCTGAGATGACAGATATACTGGGCAGCTACAGCCTTGTTGCCGGAGACGAGACCTTTGATATGAATATAAGCGGTAAGCCTGAAAAACTTTCAGTAAAAATCAAATCAGGGGATGAAGAATTTAAATCCGCCATCAGCTGGAAAAATGAGCTGGTGAATATAAGCATTACAGGGGATGAGGGTGTCATTGCTCTGTCAGGTGCTTATTATGACGGCAGTATGAGAGGCGACGGTACCCTTGCTGATGGCAGCAGTTGTAGATGGAAGGCCGTTGAAACAGAACCCGGAGAGGGCGGTGGAGATGAGGCAAAAAATGAGGATAAGGATAAAAAGGGTGTCGGACAAGGATCTTCCGGCGGAAAGAAAGGTGAAGGCAATGGAGAGCCCGGTAAGGTAATTTATCCCTTTGTTGCCTATGGCCTGGAAAAGGAGCCGGAACAGGAGAAAATATTATTCCGCAATGCTACGGTGTGGACACTCGATGAGAACGGCAGGATGGAAGGAGCAGATGTGCTTGTTGACAGGGGTAAGATAGTGAGTGTGGGCAAAGACCTTAAAAGCAGGGGTGCCAGGGTAATAGACGCCACAGGCATGCACCTGAGCCCCGGTATTATTGACGAGCATTCACATATAGCCATGGCATCATCCAACGAGACAGGCCAGGCCATAACATCGGAGGTGCGCGTGGGTGATATTATCGATCCTTCGGATATAAGTATATACCGGCAGCTGTCGGGCGGCGTTACGGCTGCCCACCTGCTCCACGGATCAGCCAACCCCATAGGCGGACAGTCGGTGATAATAAAACATCGCTGGGGAGCACCGCCAGAGGATATGAAGATAAAAGGCCAGGTGGGCTTTTTGAAGCATGCCCTGGGCGAGAATGTGAAACGGTCAACAAACAGGTATCCCAACTCGAGGATGGGTGTTGAGCATATCATACGTGACGCCTACCAGCGGGCCCTCGACTACAGGTCGGAATGGGAAAGGTATAATGCTGCGGGTGGCAGTGAAAGGGAGAAGCTTATTCCGCCGCGCCGCGACCTCGAGCTGGAGGCTCTGGTTGATGTGCTGGAGGAGAGGAGTTTTATCACATGCCATACCTACGTGCAGAGCGAAGCGGTAATGCTTATGAGACTGGCAGAGGATTTCGGAATAAAGGCTCATACGCTGATACATTTTAATGAGGCTTACAAGGTGGCGGATAAGATGAGGGAGCATGGAGCTGCAGGTTCTGTCTTTTCCGACTGGTGGAATTATAAATATGAGGTGTATGAAGGGATCAACTATAATGCTGCTGCACTGGTGCAGCAGGGGGTGCTTACCTGCATTCATTCCGATAATGCTGAGATGGCGCGCAGGCTTAACCAGGAGGCCGGCAAAACAGTTACCTATGGTGGACTCGACCAGGTTGAGGCACTAAAGCTGGTTACCCTTAACCCTGCAAAGATACTGCACCTTGATAAGCGCATGGGTAGTATTGAGCCCGGAAAGGATGCAGACCTGGTGCTGTGGACCGATAACCCCCTGTCGATATATGCCCGCGCCAGGATGACACTGGTTGACGGCAGGGTGTACTTTGATGAAGAGAAAGATGCCGGGATGAAGAAAGATATTGACAGGGAAAGGAACAGGATAATACAGAAAATACTGAAAGAGGGAAAATCACCGTCGCGTCAGCAGAACAAGTCGGGAAAAACATTTTAATCCATTATGATGAAATGAAAGCCCGCCTGAGGGGCGAAAACATTTTGCTGGTCACATTAAAAAAATTGTAAACAAATGAAAAAGAAAATAATATATACTCTGGTCTGCCTTGTGCTGGTTTTTAATATAATGAATGCACAGGTCCTGCCTGTGGTGGCACCTCAGCAGGATACACCGCTGATGCTTACCGGCGGCAATATTCACACCGGTACCGGTGAAGTGCTTAACGGAACTGACATAGCTTTCAAAGACGGGAAGATAATGGCTGTCGGCACCCTGGAGGGAATGGCTGAATATGCTGATTACGAAACTGTTGATGTCAGCGGCAAGGAGGTGTACCCGGGACTGATATTTTTAAATACCGGGCTGGGACTGACGGAGATAGGCAGCGTGGATGTAACAGTTGATAACAGTGAATACGGGCAGATCAATCCCGGTGCCAGGGCAGCGGTGGCTTATAACACTGACTCACATGTTATACCCGTGGTTCGTTCCAACGGTGTATTACTGGCACAGGTAACTCCTTCAGGAGGGATACTGTCAGGTACCTCATCGGTGATGCAGCTCGATGCATGGAACTGGGAAGATGCAATCTACAGTGCGGATGAAGGAATACATCTCAACTGGCCGGGGATGGCCCCCTTACGCGGACGCAGGGCCATGTATGCCCGTATGATGGGCGGGTCACGGTCGTCATACGAAGACACTGTGGAGGAGATAACAGAGCTGTTCAGGGATGCTGTTGCCTATGCAGAGATGGAAAAGCCGGAAAAGACAAACCAGCACCTTGAAGCAATGAAAGGCCTGTTTGATGGCAGCAGGACCCTGTATATTCATGCATCTGAAGCCAAAAGCATCATTGCTTCGGTTAATTTTGCCAGGGAGTATGGAGTGAAGAGGATGGTGCTGGTTGGAGCCAACGAGCAGGCATGGATGGTTAAGGACTTTATAAGGGAGAATGAGATACCCCTTATACTGGCACATGTACACAGCATGCCCGACAATGAGCACAGTGATACAAGGCTGACGTTCAAGCTGGCAGGAATGTTCAGCAGGGAGGGTATACTCACCGGCATTACATACTCAAACCAGGCATACGGTTATAACCTTCCTTTTGTGGCCGGACAGACAGTTGCATACGGTGTGTCAAAAGAAGATGCACTGGCCATGGTTACCCTGAATAATGCCAGGATACTGGGTATTGATGACCGTACCGGCTCCCTGGAAGAAGGCAAGGATGCAAATATCATTGTGTCAGAGGGTGATATACTGGATATGCTGGGCAACGAGGTGGTACTGGCATATATCAACGGCCGCTGCATAGACCTTGATAACAAGCATAAGATGCTTTACAGGCGCTTCCAGGAGAAATACGAGCGTACGGAGCAGGGCGACAGGTAAGGCCCGAAAGGTAAAAAATGATGATTGATGGTGCCTGCATCGCAGGAACTTTTTACAGCCACAAAGTCCCTGACAGATGATATGATTGTTTTATATATACTTTTATTACTTGCATTACTCGCTGTACTCCTGCTTTTTATCCCCATGAAAGGCAGAAGCTACAGTGTTGCCGTAGCTGAAAAGCATCGTGATGAGCGTGACACCATGTTCTCGCGCAATGAGATACAGCCGGGAGAGCAGAGGTTTGATGATTATTACAGGATGCACCCGGCAAACAGGGAGAAAGATGACCGGTTCAGGGCTGAGCCCGGTTTGCTTAATAAGGGCAGCAGGTATTACAACAGGTATGCCTTTGCATGTGCGGAGGCGGGTTTTGAGACTGTTGAGCTGTTTTACAGGGCCAGGAAGGGAGGTCCGGAGTGTGACGGACATGGCGGAGACGATGATCCTGCAAGACTTACAAATTTTATTAAGAATTGGGCATTAAAGCTGGGAGCCCTCGATACGGGTGTAACGCTGATGCGTGACTATCATTTTTATACCCGTGGTGGTCGCGGCGACAGGTATGGCAGGGAAGTCATTAACGATCATAAATATGGCATAGCCCTGACTGTG
>JBKHBA010000270.1:0-3830 GCA_046542595.1 Bacteroidales bacterium
GTTGTTATGCTTACCCGAACCGTTTATGCCCGCAAAAGGCTTTTCATGAAGCAGCACCCTGAACTTATGCTTCCGTGCTATCCTCTTCATAAGATCCATAATAAGCTGGTTATGGTCTACAGAAAGATTGGCTTCCTCAAACAGCGGGGCACACTCGAACTGGTTGGGAGCAACCTCATTATGCCTGGTCTTAACAGGTATGCCAAGCTTATAGGCTTCAATTTCAAAGTCTTCCATAAAAGACATCACGCGTTCGGGGATAGAGCTGAAATAATGATCGGCAAGCTGCTGGTCCTTGGACGACTGGTGTCCCATAAGGGTGCGGTCAGCCAGCACCAGGTCGGGACGCGCATAGTATAATGCTTCATCGATAAGAAAATATTCCTGCTCCCAGCCCAGATTTGCAATAACCTTATCAACATTCCTGTCAAAATAGCGGCATACAGCCGTCGCGGCACTATCCAGCTCGCTTAAAGCCTTGAGCAGGGGTGTCTTGTAATCCAGGGCATCGCCTGTGTAAGAGACAAAAACAGTGGGGATGCACAATGTGCGCCCGATAATAAAGGCAGGTGATGAAACATCCCAGGCAGTATAGCCCCTTGCTTCAAAGGTATTCCTTATACCTCCGCTGGGGAAGCTTGAGGCATCGGGTTCCTGCTGAACCAGCAACTCCCCGGATAATGACTCCACCAGTCCCTCAAAATCATTCCTCTCAATAAAAGAATCATGTTTTTCCGCGGTGGCATCTGTCAGGGGATGGAACCAGTGGGTGTAATGAGTTACACCCTTTTCCAGCGCCCATGTTTTCATGCCTGTAGCTACTTTGTCAGCTACTTCGCGACTAATTGAATTTCCTTTTTCAACAGCCAGCTTTACTGCCCTGTATGTTTCCAGGGGCAGGTACCGTTCCATCTTTTTAAGATCAAAAACATTAACACCGAAATACTCTGATATCTTTTCTCCCGGATGATCAATACTTATTACATCACGGGAAAAAACTTCACGCAATGCACTGAATCGTAGTTCTGCCATAATTAATAAATTTTTTACAAAATTACTTTATTTTGACTAACACCCTATTTTTTCAGGGGTTATTATTAACATTTTATGCATTTATTATTAACACACCCTATTTTTATACCCCCTGGTTTAAATTTATATTATGTTTTGTCCTTATACCACCTGTTTTTATATACCATGTTTACATTTTCTATTATTTCTCACTTATGACTCCGTTTTTTATATCCTTGAATAATATTATCATCAGGGAGCTTTCCGGTTCTTACCATGAAAAAGGTCAATTTCCGGACATCCCTGTTACTTATACAGTAATTATCAGAATCCATGCATATAAGAATACAACCTTATACAATTTTTTACTATATTTGTCGCCTGAAAAAAATTACTTTAGAAAACAAAAAACAATATAAATGTCAGTATTACAAACACTACGGGAAAGAGCGGGCGTGCTTCTTGCAGTAGTAATCGGTGTATCCCTAATATTTTTCATTCTTGGCGACTTCCTGGGGGGCGGAAGCGGACAGACGAGGCAGATGCAGGATCAATATGAGATAGGTGAGATTGGCGGGGAATCAATTACCTACCAGGAGTATGATGAAAGATTACAGAACCTGACCGAGGTGTACAAGTTATCCGGGACAAGCAACATCACCGAGGAAATGACAGAATCCATGAGGGAGGATATCTGGAACAAGATAATAATGGAGGAAGTGCTGGGCGACGAATTCAGTGAGCTTGGACTGGATGTCAGTGCAGAAGAAGTGGAATCCATGGTTCTTGGTGAAGAGCCACATCCCATTGTACAACAACTGTTTGCCAACCAGGAAACTGGTGTGCTCGATAAGTCCTTTCTGATTAACTTCCTCAAGAGCACGGAATATGATCCACAGGCAAGGTCTTACTGGTTGTTCTTTGAAAATGAGATTGTCAACGAAAAAATCAACACCAAATTCAACAACCTGGTGGCAAAAGGATTGTATGTAACTTCCAAACAGGCAGAATTTGAAAGTGATATCAATTCAAACACTGTTGACTTCAGCTTTGTTATGAAACAATATTCAACAGTGCCGGACTCATCCGTTATTATATCAAAGTCCGACCTTGAAAAATATTACAGGAATAACAAAGAAGACTACAGTCAGGAGCCCAGGAGAAGCATGGAATACGTTGAGTTTCCCGTGGAGCCCAGTGCTGAAGACATAAAGAATACTGAAGAAGGGATTATTGAACTTATAGATGAATTCAGAACAACAGACTCGCCTGTACAGTTTATAAACCTTTCCTCTGATGAACGCCATACAGAGCTGTACAAACCCATCGGGGACATACCTGAAGCGATAAGGGATTTTGTTGCCCGTGAAGATACAGAAGCCGTATACGGACCTTACCTTGAAGAGGATATCTATAAGATAGCACGTCTTATAGATGTGGATTACAGGCCCGATTCGGTACATGTAAGGCATATACTTCTTTCAGCCAATGCTTACCGCAATAAAGAGATGGCACAGAATGAGGCTGACAGCATCATGCAACTCATAGAGTCAGGCGAAAGTTTCGAATCACTTGCCACTGAATTATCCGATGACCAGGGATCAGCACAGCTGGGTGGAGACCTGGGCTGGTTTGAAGAAGGGATGATGGTCACAGCCTTTAATAATGCTTGTTTTGAAGGAAATACCGGCGACCTTGATATTATTGAAACTGAATTTGGATATCATATATATGAAATCCTTGATCAAAGCGGCAGAACAAAAAAATATCATGCCGGAATTATTAAAAGGGCTATAGAGCCAAGTTCAGAAACATATAATTCCGTCTTTGCCGAGGCACGTAAATTTGCAGCAAACAATAACAGCTACAGCAGGTTCAACCAGACAGTGGCTGATGAAGGGATCAACAAAAAGCTTACAAGCGACATAGCCCCGGAGCAAAAAGAAATACCCGGACTCGAAAACCCGAGGGTGCTGATAATGGCCCTTTTTGAGACAGATGAAGAAAATATTATACTGGACAACAGTGAGCAGCCCATATTTGAGCTGGGAGACAAATTCGTAATAGCATATTGTACGGATGTTAAAGAGGAAGGTTATGCCAGTCTCGAAGATGTGGAATCAGAAGTGCGCTATGCTGTACTGCAGGATAAGAAAGCTGAAAAGATAATTGAGGATATGAGCAAGGAGACGGAGGGACTGGATAATATTGAAGATATAGCCTCAAGCCTGGGTCTAAGGATAAATGAAGCAACAAATATAACATTCAACTCCTTTTCAATACCTTCCGCTGGTGCTGAGCCTGCTGTTATAGCAAGTGCAGCATCAGTCAGTGAAGAAGGTATCATTGATAAACCTGTTAAAGGCAATAATGGGGTATTTATTATTTCAGTCAATAATATAAGACCGAACGAGCAGGGACAGGATCCGGATATGCTTCGCAGCAGGCTCAGCTCAACCTACGCAGCAAGAGCCAGCTTTGAGGTGTTTGAAGCCCTGAAGGAGAAATCAAATATTGTAGATAAAAGATATAAATTCTATTAGAGTAAGATACGGCTAAAGACCAAAAGATATATGCCTTTTCAGGCTAAAACCATCCTGCTTAATTGCAAGGATGGTTTTTTTCTTTGTTGTAATTTCACACACCCGGTACCGACAGCAGGTTAAGAACAGGAACGGAGCATAATAACACTGATCTCTTTATTGAGGCAGGCCGCACCAACAAAAAAAGGGCTGTCTTATTGAGACGCCCCCCGGCTGGCTGGAACAGCTTCGCTTCTTTTGCCGGCAGTATAGCATAAAAAAAAAGGACCGTCTTTT